>SMXC01000331.1 GCA_004356825.1 Caldithrix sp. | reverse complement strand
GACATTACCTACCAATGGGATGAGGAAGGTCTCGACCGTCAAGGGCGGCCGACCGGGTATTTCGGCTTTGCTTTTTTACTGAGCCCGGGTCTTATCGATGGCATCGATAACGACGAGGATGGCATGATTGATGAAAGTCAGCAAGATGGCATCGATAACGATGGCGACTGGATGCCGTTTACGGACAGCAATGGCAATGGCATTTGGGATTTCGAGGATTTAAACCTCAACGGTTTGCTCGATACGGATGAAGACCTCAACGGCGACGGTATTCTTGATTTGGAGCTGCTGAATGACGATGTCGGTTCTGACGGCCTGGGGCCGTTCGACCCGGGTTATACCGGTTCCGACCCCGATGACACGGAAGGAAATGGCCAGCCGGATCTGGGGGAACCAAATTTTGAGTTTACGGACAACGACGAAATTGACCAGATTGGCTTGACCAGCTTTTTTAGTGGCGGCGTCGGTGGGGCCTTTGTGCCAACTGATGACGAGGACTATTGGCAGACTAAAATACAACCAGGCTTTTTTAACGAGGCGGCGTCGGGTTTTGATATCGGTTTTTCCTATGGCAGTGGATTTTTCGATTTGCCGCCTGGCGCATCAGAGACCTTCAGTATCGCCAGCTTGTTCGGCAACGACTTCGAAGATATTTTGCGTAACAAAAGAACGATGCAGAGGATTTTCGACGCTGATTTTGATTTCATTAAACCTCCTGTAAACTCAACCTTAAAAGCAGTTGCTGGCGATCGCAAAGTCTTTCTAAGCTGGAACGACACTGCAGAACGTTCACGCGATCCAATTTATGGTAATGACTTCGCAATGTACAAAATATACCGCTCAACCGACCCATTTTTTAATTCCATCAAATCGATTACCGACGCCTTCGGCAATCCCATTTTGTGGGAGCCGATTGCACAGTTCGACGTAAAGGATGGTCTGGTTGGTCCGCACCCCATTCCGCTCGAAGGACTCGGAGTCAGCTACGATATGGGCAGCGATACCGGCGTTCAGCATTCCTACGTCGATACTGACGTGGATAATGGCCGGACCTATTATTATGCTGTGGTTGCGGTTGACAAAGGCTATGACACGGATTTTTTTGCGCGTGGCATTTCCGAAAAAGAAAACCTTTCCCCCATCTCTCCCAGCGAGTCCAGCAAGAGAATTGAAGTCGATATTCTTGGGAATGTTCTTTCTCTGGATCGAAACGTGGCGGTTGTGGTACCCCGCGAACCTGCAGCCGGACACCAGCCCCCTGAATTCGAGTCCGGTGTGCAGCATGTAGCTGGAGATGCGACCGGGAGTTTTATTCCGGTGATTGTCGATCCGGATGAAATCAAGAGCAGAACTTATGAAGTCGTCTTTGTGGATGATTCAACTTTGGCGCATCTTACCGCCGAGTTCACTGTTTTGGATCGGGTGACGGGTGAAAATTTACTTTCAGGCAATGCTGATCAATTTGGCTCAGTCCAACTTGAAAAACAATTAGTAGATGGATTAAAATTTATTTTTAACAATGACGAGATACCGGAAATCAGCAGTATAGACTGGACTGGTAAAAGTAATCTGGGCATTAAATCTATTATACCTCAAGTACGCGCTCCCTTTGATTTCGAAATTCGATTCTTTGATGATTTTGCCGACACTTCCTATGCTCCATTTAGTCGGTTCCGGATTCCTGTGAAATTTCAAGTATGGAATACCACCGACAACGTGAAGTTGGAATTTCAATTTGAAGAATCTGAAAGCGGCAGAGACAGCACCATAAGTGATGGAGATGTCTTGACGGTGATTGCGGAACGGCGGGGCAGAAATCTCTCGACCACCTGGAAACTTGAATTTAATATTACAACGGGGCTGGAACCGGTATTGCCCAAACCTGGGGATAAATTGCTGATAAAAATCCGCAAACCTTTTTCATCACAAGATATTTTTGAATTTTCTACCACGGGGTGGCAAACTCCCGCACAGGAAAGAGAAAATGTGCTGGATAACATCTACGTCGTTCCCGATCCTTACGTTGCGGTGAATGCTCTCGAGCCAAAGCAGTCGGCCGCTTTGTCCGGACGAGGCGAACGGCGGATCGATTTTGTCAACCTGCCGATACAATGCACCATTCGTATTTTCACAGTGAGCGGACAATTGGTGGCCGTAATCGAGCACGAAGGATTTCGGGACAACGGACGGGAATCCTGGGATCTAACCACCCGGGAGGGGCTTGAAATTGCTTATGGAATATACTTCTTTCAGGTGGATGCGCCTGGGATAGGACAAAAGCTTGGCAAATTTGCCATTATCAAATAGTAACTATTCGGTAATGGCATTTGGCATTTGGCTGTTGGCTATTGGTCATTGTTGATAAATTGGTTACACATAATGAGAGATTTTAGAAGTTTTTTCTATAAACATGCCACCCCTCACGGGGTTTATCTTCACCAAATTGGCTGAAAATAAAACCGCATAGCGGTGAAATGTTTATAAAAAGAGAATTTCACACCCTGGCGAACCCCTTCAGGGGTGGTATGTTAGTAGATACAAGAAAGTGTGCGGTAGCAAGACCAACAGCTAAAAGTTGGATCAAATAAGAGATGCAACAACCTCAAAATCTTTGGAGATAGGCTAATGAACGTGTCTAAGCGAACATCGAATACTTTTCGGGTTGAACGTGGAAAACAGAAAAAGTCTGAAACATCAAAAGGGTCTGCCATATTCCGGTGGCGTTGTCTGCTGTTTGTTCTGCTCATGTTGGCGGCATTCGATAACCTGAGAGCACAAAAAGATGAAGGTTCCGGAAATATTTCGAGCGGCACAAACGTAGGAACCAGCGCTGCCGCTTTCCTGGAAATCGGCATTGGCGCCAGGGCTCAGGCGATGGGTGGCGCTTTTGTCTCACTTGTGCAGGATGCCACGGCCATGTACTGGAATCCGGCCGGCATCGGCAGAGTCGCCGGATTTGAAACGACCTTCACCCATGTTAATTGGTTGCTGGATACTAATTTTGACTATGCCGGTATTGTCGTGCCGATCGGTGGAGGCATTGCTGCCGTGGGCGCTAATGTAATCGTCCTCGGCACCGGCGAGCAACCCGTACGTGTGGTGGGTCAGGAAGAAGGCACCGGTGAATTTTATTCTGCTCAGGATCTGGCGGCGGGTGTTACCTTTGCGCTGAATTTTACCGATCGATTCTCCTTTGGAGTTAATGCAAAATATATCAGCCAGAGAATCTGGAATAGTAGTTCGAACGGCTTTGCCATCGATATTGGAGCGCTTTATCAAACGCAGCTTGAAGGATTACAAATGGGGTTCAGTATCTCGAATTTCGGATCGGACATGCGGCTTTCGGGACGGGATTTGCGCAATGTAGTCGATCCGGACATCCTCAATGACGGCGTAGAAAAAATACCTGTCAGTTATGAGACGGACTCTTTTGCCCTGCCACTTCTGTTCCGATTTGGCCTTTCGTATAAGCAGCCCATGCTTTCAGAACAAGGGGATTTGATCGTTGCAGTGGACTTGCTGCATCCGAATAATGATGAAGAGAGCATAAATGTTGGCGCAGAATATGTGCTGTTTGAAACCTTCGCGCTGCGGGCTGGCTACCGGTCGCTTCTTTTGACCGATCGCACCAGCGGCCTATCCTTCGGCGCAGGTTTGATTGTGTCGCCACGTCGATCTGATATGAAGATTGTCGTTGATTATGCCTACGTTGATTGGGGCGTACTCAATGCCGTCCACAACTTCAGTCTTGGTCTTAAGTTCTGATCTGTAAGAGCAGCCCAATCCCAGAGCATTACCTAGCGCGGCGAAGCCGCAAACAGAGAAACATAAAAACTGCAAATGTGAATAGCAAACTTTATGATGAAGCTATCAGCTTTCAGCGGTCAGCTATGAGCTTTTTATGTATACGCCTAAGAATGAATTGTCAGGCTTTTTAAGTGACCAATCCGCTCACTCCAAAATTAGGAGTTGTATTTGGAGTTCATTGACTCTGTCAATGAAGTTCTTTAAAGTTGAAAGCTGATAGGTTTTCATATATTTGACAATAACCTTTGGTTGAAATTTTTTGCAAAAAAATGCAAAGAATGATTAAGAATACCATATGAAGGTGTCAAAGTTCGTTCTGATAGGCCTTATACTCGTTTTCCAGGTTTGTATGGGCTGCAACAGAAAGCAAATCGATTCCGAACCGGATATCGTAGCCCGAATTGGAGAACGTACCATAACGGCGCGAGAATTCCAGTTGAATTATGAATTCGGATTTGCACATTTAAAAAAGACGCCGGATAAAAAACTCTCCTATTTGGAGTGCATGATCAACGAGACCTTGTTGTCGATGGAGGGCTATCGACTGGGTTTGGACAAAACCGAGCGCGTACAAGGCCTGGAAGCGCGATTGTTGGAAGAACTGCTGGTTGAAGAGCTCCTGCGCACACAAGTGTCTGCAACCATAACAGTCACTGATGAAGAGACCCGAGACGCAATAACACGATCGAAGGTGCGATGGAGATTGAGATACTGGGTAGAGCCTGATTTTGATGCGGCAGACCGTGTTTACCAAAAGATGCAAAGGCAGGGTTATGCAAATGTGGTGCAGGAACTCCTGACGAATAATGAAGTAGGATTTGCTCCAAAGGATTTTGAGACCGACTATTTAACCTGGCTCGATGTGCCTCCTGAGCTGCTGGACGCCATAAAGAATCTGCAAATCGGTGAAATTTCTAACCCGATCGAATTAAACCAGGTCTATTTTTTAATCCAGGTAATTGATATTCGCAGGGAGGCGATATCGGAATACGATTATCAAAATACTCATGCACGGTTTAAGCAGATTCTCTTCCATCGCAAATTAAAAAGTGAGACCGCACACTTTGTTTCAGAGTTTATGACCCCGAAAAACGTTGTCGTCAAAGGCGAGGCATTTCGAACATTAGCAAATGCTTTAGCGCAATGGCAACAGCAAAACGATAAAACACGCGCCTTTTCCGAAGCGATTGAAAAAGCCGGAGAAACAGAGCCGGCGCTACAGAAATTGCAGAGACATCTGGGGGAAACTTTGGCCACGTTTGATGGTGGACGCTGGTCGTTGCAAGATTTCATCGATCGGATTGATCCTGCTCGCCTCAAAACTGAATCCGCAGGAAAACAGCGGTTGCGCCAGCATCTTAAGCGCGAGATTGCTCTCACTGTTCGCAACCACCTTCTGGCAAAAGAAGCTGCATCCGGAGGGTTACACAAATCGCCGGCGGTTCAAAATCAACTACGAGCATGGCGGGATAAGTGGGTTTATGAGGAGATGCGGCGTTCCTACCTGACGCGAAATGGCGTTGACCCGCCGTCGACAGAATTGGCGACCCAGACCCAATTGCTTCTGGAGCAAAAAATTGCGTTGCTTAAGAAGATGAATACCGTCCGGATCAATGAAACTGTTCTGGATACAATCGCAGTGACAGATTTCAAGAAATCTCGCTGGGCTAATGTATTCTTGTTTAAAAACAGTAATAGCAGATTGGCAGTTCCTACTGTTGATCCGGCATGGAGATAGACTATAAGCCTAATAGGCTATAGACCTTTAGGCTGTAGCAAAAACAGAAATGAGAGATCATACGAAACTGCGAGCGTTTGAGTTAGCCGACGAATTGGCATTGATAATCTATCAGGCAACAAAAGATTTTCCTAGAGAAGAGACGTATGGGTTGACGTCGCAGATGAGAAGAGCTGCCGTTTCGGTTCCTTCAAACATCGTCGAAGGGTGTGCAAGAGAAAGTCAGGTGG
>SMXC01000330.1 GCA_004356825.1 Caldithrix sp. | reverse complement strand
CAAAATATCGCCAAAAGGACTCGGATGGATGCCATATTCAATGCAAAGTCCATCACCCCGCTCTTTGAATTCTCCCGGTGTTACCGCTTCACAATTTACAAACAAATCGTGCAGCCGCCCGGGACTTGACAAACCGGTTTCAAAACTCACATCCAGGATATTTCTGGATTCCTTTAATAACTTTTTGGCGAACTCTTTTGTTAAATATTGCAAAAACCGCTTAGGACTGATGCCGACCCAACTACTGAAAAGACGCTGAAAATGGAATTCGCTGATGTAAACGCTATCGGCGATCTCTTTTAAGGTTGGCTGGCGGTGAAAATTCTTTTCCAGGAAAATGATGGCTTGCTCTATTCGTTTGTAGTCTAACGATAATTGTTGAAATTTTTCAGACATTTAAATCTCACTCCTTTTTTGGAATATTTGCAATATAAGGAATAGTATAAAGATCCACCACCCGTTTCTTGCTGTTTCGAATGGCATGGAAATCACCTTAATTTCTTAAGAATTTATAGATTTGTTTCGATAATAAGGGTGATGAGCTTAAATGGCGAAAAAGACAGAAGGAACATGAAAATATTGATCGTGGAAGATGATATCTCCACGCGCAAACTTGAGCAGATGATGCTTCGACGTGCAGGTTATGGGGTATTAGAGGCCGAGAATGGCCTGGTTGCGTTCGAGGTTTTAGATATTGAGCATATTGACGTGATTCTGCTTGATGTTCTTATGCCGGAAATGACCGGAATTGAGTTTCTTAGGAAATTTAAGAGTAACCCGATTACGGCCAGAATACCTGTCATTTTATGCACTTCAGTATCTGAAGAGGATATTGTGCATGAGGCACTATCACTTGGAATTAATGGATATATCCTCAAACCAATCAATGCTAAGGATTTGCTGCAAAAAGTACAGGAGGTTGAAAAAAAAATCGAACCAGTTCTTGAGAATCCCAGAATAATAACGAATAAGTTGGGTTTAGATTTTGCAGAATACCGAGAATTGTTAACGCTCCTTGTCGATGACGGTAAACAACGATTAAAAACTATTGGCAGGAAGGTCGAAGCTGGTGATTTTAAGGATTTTTCGTTATTTGCTCGCGATTTGTCTTCATCAGCGAAAAACTTAGGTGCGAACGCGCTGCATCAAGCTGCTCTGGACGCATCTGCGTTTGTTCCAAACGCTGACAAGGAAGTACAGGAAAAGTACTTTCTTAAAATCAGGAGCGAAATTGAACGCCTCGTTGAGGCGACCTCGGCGATCGGATGAGTTCTATCTTAAATTTACCCTTGCTGCTTGATTATATTTAATGCCATAACCGAAGACGCCCCGCAAAGACGGGCATAATAAAGACTCTCGTTCCAGTTCACCATTTAACTTAAAATTGCCTTTAATTTCACATGCCCGGTCCTGCTAACCGGCAGGTTTTGTCCATTGGACAAGATCAACCGATAAGATTCCTTGCCAAACAACTCGATCTGTTTAATGATTGAAATCCGCACAATGTAAGACCGGTGCGCTCTCACAAATTCCTTTGGATCTAAATGGCTTTCGAAATACTTCATGGTTTTTTGCTTCAGAAAATTGCCGTCTTTTGAATGCAGCATAACATAATCATCCTGGGCTTCGAGCCAAAACAATTTTCTAACAGGAATGATCGATATTTTGGAACCGGTCTTGACAACAATCCGTTCGAGGTAGTCCACATTTTCGTCCTGGTGCTTTAAAATTCCATTGACAATTTTATCGTTGGCTGGTTTGTCGTTTGTCAACGTCAAAGCCCGGTTCATGGCTTCGTCAAATCGTTCGCGAGAGTAGGGTTTGAGCAGGTAGTCAGCTGCGCTTACTTCAAAAGCTTTCATGGCATACTGATCGTAAGCCGTGGAAAAAACGATTACCGGTTTTTTCTGCAAAAGTTCGAGCATTTCAAAGCCGGTGATTTTAGGCATTTGGATATCCAAAAAAATAATGTCCGGCTTAAACTCTTGAATTGCTTTTATGCCTTCAAAGCCATTCTCACACTCTGCTTTAATCCTAAGATAGTCATACTTTTTTAAATAATTTTTGATGACTTCCCTTGCAGGGGCCTCGTCATCGATGATAACGACATTGAGGGTTTTTGCCACGTTCACTTCTCCACAATTGGAATAAACAACTTGACTCTGAAAACATTGGATTCTTTTTCAATTTTCAGCAAGTTTCCTTTTGAATAGGTTTTTTCAAGTCGCTCTCTGATATTTTTCAAACCTATGCCTTCGCCTTTTTGGGTGCTTGTCTCAGGATCATACTCATTTTCCACCACCACTTTCAAATAATCACCGTTCAAGGAGCAGGAGAATTTAATCCCCACTGTTTCCAAACTTTCATAAACGCCGTGTTTGATGGCGTTCTCGAACAAAGGCTGGAGGATCATGCTCGGCACCTGCGCATCGAGACATTTGTCTTGAATCTCCTCGACATATTCAATTTTGTCGCCAAATCTCACTTTCTCAATATCGAGATAGAGCTTGATTGAATCGATTTCCTCTTTCAGTTTGGTCTTGTGCTTTTCGTTTTTTGAAAGCGTAAACCTTAAATAGTCGCTCAACTTGATGGTCATCTCACCTGCTTTTTGGGGATCACTCATGGTGAGTGAATTAATTGAATTCAAACTGTTGAAAATGAAATGCGGGTTGATTTGAAATTTCAGCGATTTTAATTCAGCCTCCTTGACAAGCGTTTTCAACTCCGCTTCCTTAAGTAACTGTTTTTTGAAATTCACGGAATAGATATAAACATAGTAAAATGCGACACTGAGGAAATAAAATAAAACGCCGATGAAAATTCGCCAAACTAAGGAACCGCGTAGAAAAAGTCGGTAATTTTCTTCAACAGGAAAAATGTTCATCAGCAATGCATACGAAAGGCCAAACCAAATTAACGATGAGAATGCGGCTGCGGCTCCATGGTTTTCAATTAGTTTGAGAATTTTCAGATTTTCGATAGAAATGGATTTGCACATGTACCAAAAACTTAAGGCAAATGCTGCATAGAGTAAATTAAAAACCAGGCTGTCGATAAACGCCCAAAGCACTTCAATGTTTTGACTAAACCTGAGAAAGAGAACATGAATCAGCGAGATAACAATCCAGGCTGAAATGTAAAAGGTTAGATTTCTTCGTCTGAGTATTGGATGTTTCATGAATTTGTCCTAAAAAAGATTGTTCGAGTTTTCCGTTGTTAAAAGTGTTCACGGTTTTGACGGAAACACCAGAAACTTTAACACCCGAACACTTTTTTCATGCATCTTGGAGCTCCAAACCACCGAACACGACAAAACCTTTTATAATCAAAACCCGGTCTTTTGTCTTTTTCTCAGCGGGTATATTCCGTCGGCCGTCTTCAAAGCCGCCGAAAATGGGTACACCTTTGATCTGCACATTCCAGTCTTCCGGGATGCGGATTTCGGTGCCGCCAAACATCGAAAAAACGTCCAGCACATTTTCACCTTCCGCAAGCTTAGCTCCGCCAAAATCGAGCTTTGCTCCCCCAAATAGAGCGGTTATGTTTCCACCTTCGAAATGATCCGAAGTGATTTTTTTACTGTTGCCGCCGAAAATAGCAACGACATCGACCCGATTTTCCGAGTGTTTGCTGCCATCACTTTCAGACTGGGTTTTATGTTTAAAAATGATTGAAACCCCGATTAAAATAAGGATGAGCGGCCAGAATTGCCAGATTTCATCCCAGTACAGAATGTCAAGGTTTAATAGAAGAAATAGCACACCGATGCCAATCAAGACAGAAGCCGAGGATTTATCCTGAAAATTCGAGCCGGTGAGTTTCGAAAGGCCGACGGCGATTAGAATGACAGGCCAAAATTCCCAAAAATCGCCGATGTCAAAAACATTCAAATTGTCTAATAAAAAAAGAGTGCCGACAGCAATCAAAATTAGGGCAAGCCAAAAATTTGGACCGCGTCTATTTACTGTGGTTTTAGGACTATTTTCCATTCTAATCTCCTGAATTAATAACCGAGTTCTTTCATGAAAAAATTGATGTGAGTAATATACTAAGCCATTTTTTTATCGTGCCGTTTAATCCGGAAAATGCATTTTCTATTTCTTCAATAATGATGATGTCATAGTCAGCGAAAAAATAAGCGACGCTTACGAGAAGGAACAAAGTTGCCAAAGCCAGGAACAAATTTTGCCCCGTGAAAGTTTTGTTTCTTTCCATTTAATACCCTTGATTAAAGCGTTTTGCGTTTCCGTTAAGGGAAGATACGCCATCGCTTTAAAAAAGAATATCCAAAATCGGTGAAAGGAAGAAAACTATCGGTGAATGTCCGGAATTCTTATTGTCAGTGTGGGTTTAAAATAAAACTCCTAAGTAGAAAAGGCAACCTTTTTGTAATTGCATCTTTGTGAGTGAGTGTTTATTTTAGATGCACTTCAAATCAAAGGACTTTCTGCACTTAAACTTAAAGGGTAAACCATGAAAAGTAGGACCTTTGTTTTTCTAACGTGTCTTTTTCTGTTTGCAAATTTAAAGGCTCAATCAAATATGCCCGAAATTCTGTCGATGCGCGCGCGAGCAGCAGTCGTTGATAATTGGCTGAAAATCCGGTTAGAGACACTTGTTCCTGACTTAATGCGCCGCGAGAAAATCGATATGTGGCTGATCATTGCCCGCGAATATAACGAAGACCCGGTGATCGCAACCATGCTGCCGGCAAAATGGTTGAGGGCAAGACGACGTACGATTTTAGTTTTTTTTGATAAAGGCCGGCAAGAGGGGGTAGAGCGCCTGGCAGTTGCGCGATACGACATCGGCGAGTTTTTTAAAAAGGCCTGGGACAAAGAAAAGCAGCCCGATCAGTGGCAGCGGCTTGTGGGGATCATCGATGAAAGAAATCCCAAACGAATTGCTCTGAACTATTCCGCAGATTTCGGCCTTGCCGACGGGATTGCTCACACAGGATTCAAATCACTAAATGCAAAGCTGCCCAAAAAGTACGTGAATCGAATTGTTTCAGGAGAAAGGTTAGCTATCGGCTGGCTGGAAACCCGGATCCCGGCGGAGCTTGAAGTTTATCCATCGATTTGCAGGATAGCACATCGAATTATTGCAGAAGGGCTTTCGGATAAAGTCATTCAACCGGGAATCACAACAACGGAGGATGTCGAGTGGTGGTATCGTGAGCGAATTCGGGGGTTGAAACTCGTGACCTGGTTTCACCCCTCAGTTTCGCTGCAGCGGGCCGAAGAGCCGGAGAGATCGGGGTCGTTTGCTGCGAAACCGAAAGCTAAAACCATCCGGCGCGGTGATCTGATTCACGTCGATTTTGGTATTACTTATTTAGGATTAAATACAGATACCCAGGAGCATGCTTATGTTTTAAAGGCCGGGGAAACGGATGTGCCCGAGGGATTGAAAAAAGCGCTGGCAACCGGGAACCGACTCCAGGACATTCTTAATTCAAATTTTAAAGCAGGCCGCAGCGGCAACGAAATCTTAAAGCTCTCTCTGACACAAGCAAATTCCGAAGGAATTGTACCGAGTATTTACACCCATCCAATTGGCTTTCATGGTCACGGGGCTGGCCCCACGATTGGGCTTTGGGATCAGCAGGGCGGGGTGCCCGGAAAAGGCGACTACGAGCTGTTTTATAACACCGCGTACTCCAATGAGTTGAACGTTCAGGTCGCCATTCCGGAATGGAATAATAAAAAGATTAGAATTATGCTGGAACAGGATATT
>SMXC01000329.1 GCA_004356825.1 Caldithrix sp. | reverse complement strand
ATCGAAAATTTTCTGCGGATCATCCTTTCGATTTTGCAGTAAGTAATCCAGAGATCCAACCACGCCGACACTCACAACGTCATTCGGCAGCGGGATGTACCAGAACCATGAATCCTGGTTCTGCGTGTGATAAATAAGGGTCGCGCCTGCATCAACGCCTTGGTCCCGGACGCCGCCTTCGAAGTGGGTATAGATTGAGGCCTTTTTCAGCCCGGGCTCGACACGACTCATTTTCATCTTGCGGGAGATTAACGCACTCTGACCGGAGGCATCGACGATGACTTTTGCCCGAAATTCTTCTATCGATTTATCCGCTAGTTTTGCTCGAACAGCAACTGCTTTGTCTCCTTCAAATAAAACTTCCAGAACGCTGGTTTCCTGCCTGACTTCGGCGCCTTTTTCTTCTGCATTGTCAAGCAGCATTTGATCAAATTCGCTGCGCAGCACCTGCCAGGTTTTGGAGCTTTCATGCTCATCATGTTCGAAGAAATAAAACGGTGCAGAGGCTCTGCCGGACTTTGAATAAAACTGAACACTGTATTTCTTCGGAAATACGCTTGCTTTCATTTTATCGAGCACACCCAACCTTTTTAAAGTCCAGTAGGTGCCGGGCATCAGCGATTCGCCAATGCTGAAGCGGGGAAACTTCTCCCGTTCAAACAGCAGGACGTTTAGATTTTTTTCGGCCAGCAAAGCTGCGACGGTGGAGCCCGCCGGTCCGCCGCCGATTATGATTACATCGTGTATTTTCATGTTGTCGTTAAAAATTAAAAAGGTTGTAGTCCACGCTTCAGCGTGTTGCAGCCTGAAGGCTGAACTACAAACTAAACTACAAACTAAAACTACAAGCTAATTCTTTATAACGAAAAGTCAACCGAACCGTAAACTGCGAACGGATTTGTCGGAATCACGGAACTATTTCTGAACCCGCGTGCTTCTGATTCAGTGTTGGTTATGTTCTTAAAATTAGCGCTCCAGCGAAACCTGTTAAATCTGTAAGAAACCGCGGCGTCCAGGGTGAAAGCACTATCTATTTTGTATGCATTATCCGGTGCAATATATTGTTCACTCAAATAACGGCCACCGCCTGCAATACCGAGTCCATTGCTGAATTCTTTGGTTATCCAGAAATTCAGAATATGCTCGGGTGCGAAGGCAGCGGTTTTGCCAGAGAAATCAAGAGACTGAAATTGCTGCAAACTAAATTCAGTAAATTTGGTTAATTCGGCATCGGTAAAAGCGTAGGAGAGGAAAGCAAATAATCCCTGACCGAAATCACCGGACATTTCCAATTCCAAGCCCTTTGATTTTTGAGTTCCGATTTCTTCCTTTGGACTAAAACTGCTCCGAATCGGAATATTTTCTCTTTCCAAACTATAAACCGCCACGTTGAAATGTAGTTTTCCGTTCAGGAACCGGTTCTTAATGCCAACTTCAAATTGCGTGCTTTCTTCGGCTTTCAAGTCGCCAGGCACCGTGGTTGAAGGAGGTGCGAACGCCTGCCCAAAATTGGCGTACAAAGAAACATTCGGAGTCGGTGAAACCACAAGCCCAACCATCGGGCTGAATTTTTTGTAAGTCCTATCCGTACTTGTGGTGTCTGGAACAGCTTGAAAGAAAATTTCGAAATCAACTCTATCATCATCCTGATAATTAATTCGATCGAAACGACCGCCTAAAAACAGCTGAACTTTTTCAGAAAATGAAACTCGGTCGATAAAGTAAGGAGCAAACGTTAGCGAGCGACCATCCCCAATTGCTAAAAATTGTGGTATTCCCGCAGAAAGATCGTATCCAGGTCCCTCCACTTCTAAATCCCCTAATAAAACTTCTGGTAACCCGACAAATTCTAAATCAAAATCATCGGATAGGCGTGTTACTTCGAAACCCGTCAACAAAGTGTGATTTGCGGAACCGGTTCTAAACGTAGAAACGAGCTCTAGTTGGTTGCCTAACATTTTTTGACGATCAGCAAGTTTTGAATCTGTACGAAATAGGTAAGTGTTAGGATCGGGATCTATTGAGAGGGTGTTAGTTATAAGCGTGCCCTGTGACTGCCAATCCTGATCTGTATAGTAGAATTTACTGCGTAGAAAAAAGGATTCATTGATTTGCAAATCATAATTCAGTTTAAACCTGGCGACTTTTTGATCTGAAAAATCGGTCTCAGGCTGAAATGAACTCGTTCTTGAGATATTATCAGGAATCTGTGGAGTTGCCAGATCAAGTTGAATGGGGAGTCCCGAGTCGGGAGTGTATTCACTTTTAACATATTCAAAATTAACATTGAGATTACTGCGCTCACTGATTCGCCAGGTAATTGCCGGATTGACCGCCATCACTTCGTTGTTTTTTCCATCACGGTAACTATCGGAATCGACAAATAAGCCATTCAAACGAAACGCAAAATTTTTATTTTGATTTGTAAGCCCGAAATCAACAATGCCGCGATAGGATTGAAACTTGCCATAGCTCCCAGAAGCGTTTGCGAAATTAGAAAAGAGCGGCTGTTTACGACTTAAGTTAATGGTTCCGGAAAGTGGGTTGCCGCCATATAAAAATGCCCCGGGTCCTTTTAAAACTTCAACAGCCTCAATATTATATAAATGATAAAAAGTTGCTTCCGGCTCCGGTGTGCCGTCCGTTAAAATCAAACCGCTGCTGATGGAGTCAAAGCCGCGGATAATAAAATAATCATGCACGCCGAACTGTGACTGCACATTGACGCCGCTTATATTGTTTATAGCATCACTTAAAACACTGCCGTTTTGATTTTCAATAATTGACTTGGTGACAACCCCAACGCTGGCCGGGGTCAATTGAAGATCAACAAACATTTTTGTTGTTATGGCATTTACCATCGGCAACTTAACTTCTTTTTCCCCAACCACCGTGACGGTGTCAGCCCAAAAATATGCGTGCGTCTCCTCCTCTTCTTGTGCAGATAATGAAACAGAAAAACTTGCAACAATCCCCACCAAGAACAACTTCATCAACTTCATTTTCGACTCCTATTTAAGACTATCATTTTCGACTCCATCCTTCTGAATAATTTATCCTCTTTCTTTAAAATATTTTCGCACTGATAGACATAATTGCAAAACATTACAATCAGCTTAAAATGTCTTCATCGAAACGACGTGCGAGAAACGGACAGAGAGAAGCGCGTCCCTGCCATCAACACCCTCGCTAATCGCTTTTCGCACCTCTAAATTCACTAAGACTGCTTTCCCTGGGACAGATCAAGGCAAAGCATTTCTTTTTCATTGCGCAGGTAAAGTTTGCCGTTTACCAAAGTCGGAACCGTCCAGCACCTGCCTTTTAAAACTTGAGCACTTGCTTTTTGGACGAATGCCTCGGGAGTGGCCTCAACTAAAACCAGCAAACCTTTTTCACTCAGTACAATCAGGTGCCCGTCTGCATACATGAGCGACCCTTTGCTGAATCCCCGTTTCGCCCATTTTGATTCCTGGGTGTTCACGTTAAGACAGCGCAGGGTTCCTTCATCGAATCCATACAAATAGTCGCCAACCAATAGAGAGCTGGAAAAACGGTTACGCATAGACCGACCCTTCCAAAGTTCCTCAACTTCAACCGTACCATTAGCAGCTTTCATTTTTAAAACCGCGGCGCCCGCGTTGTAGCCGGATGAGATAAACACTTTGTCCGGCTTGATAAAAACCGGTGTGGCTGCATTGACATCGTAGTCTGTAACCCAGGAATAACGCCAATATTGCTTTCCATCTTTAGGAGAAACGGAAACCAACGCCTTACCGGCAAGGGAAAGAATCTGTCGTGTACCATTTACTGTCACCGCAATTGGAGAAGAGTAGCCCGGGATTCCGGAGTCGGACTTCCAGATCACCTTGCCGTTTTTCTTGTTAAATGCAACCAGTCCATGGCCGTCCTTGCCGCCGACATCTACGATAAGCATATTGCCTTCCACCAACGGCGATGTAGAAACCCCCCAGGTTGGGATTTTGCCGCCATATTCATTGTGTAAATCATGCCCCCAGACTTCTGTGCCCTTGGCGGCATTCAAAGCAAACAGCTTTCCTTTGCCGCTTAAAACGAAAACCAGATTGTCATCGACTGTGGGCGTTGCACGAGGCCCATGGCCAAATTGATTGGTATATTTTGAATCCATCTTGAAACGCCAGAGTTCTTCGCCGTTGGCGGCATCCAGACAAATTGCGATTGCGTCCGAACCCTGGCCGTACATAGTATAGAGCTTGCCGTTCGTCACTGACATTCCGGAATAGCCATCTCCCGAAGGAGCCGACCATAAGACTTTGGGGCCGCCTTCCGGCCAGGACTTCAAGATACCGGTCTCTTTTGAAATCCCGTCACGGTTTGGGCCGCGCCACTGCGGCCAGTCATTTTTCGCTTTTTTGCCCGGGCCGGAGGCAAAAGCGGCAACCGTCAGGCAACCCAGAAACAAATAGGCAAAGTATTTAAATCGGCTCTTCATAACGACTCCTTAGTTTCATTTTATACACTTTTAAAAGGCCACAGATTTTCACAGATTATTTGAAATTGAAAGATTCGTAATATTTTTATAAATGTTTAATCTTCATTGTTCTCTTCTTCAATGGAAAAAACGTCTCCAAAATCTTATCCGTGCGGTTGCGCCAGCTTGCCCAACCAAAACCATCGTTCACTTGTCCGCCTTCAACGGAGTATCCTTTTTCTTGCAGCGATTTCATGAAATCTTCATTAAGCTGTATCCAGCTTAAGCCGTTTGGATAGATGATATCATATCTACCCCAGTCCATATAAATGTTGATGGGTAGCTTTTTAGACTCATTAACAATTTTTGTAAGAGCGTCGCCGCCCGCTCGTTTATGCAAATGCGTCGATTGCCCGGCAACATTATGGAAAACATCAGGATACTTGAACGCCGCATAAAAAGCGGCAAAACCGCCTTCATTGCCGCCCATTACCGCTCGCGAATCTGCATTTGCTTGCGTTCTGTATTTCTTGTCGATGTGCGGCACCAGTTCTTCCGCAAACATTTGAGCGAATTTATCCCGTCCATTTCTTGAATATTCCCTGGATGCCTGTCGCCGGTTTGATGATTGCTCTACAAAGACAGCAATGACTGGCGTCATTTCTTTTGCAGCGATTAGGTTATCAAGCGAATTCGGCATCAGCATTTGCTCTTTCGCTCCTTTGCCGTAATTTACATAAAGAACGGAATAACGATCCTTGTTGTCAGCATAACCTGCCGGCAAGTAAACATGAACACTCCGTTTGCTTGTTGAAATCTCGCTTTCGAACTCAAATGTTTCAATGGTCCCGCGAGCGACGCCTGCTTTGGGTTCCTGAAAATGAGTTGCGGTTTTCCATTCTGGCATTCTCAGATCTGAGGCTTCTCCTTGCATAACCGGACCGCTGTCTGTAACTTTGTGCGGGTTCAAAGGATCCGTTGTGGTCTGGTCGATATCGAGTTTCATTTGATAAGAGACTCGGGCGTCCGGTTCAAGCTCAAAAGACAGGAAGAAGAGGTCTGTTCCTTCGACACGATTCAACACGACTTCCTGCCCCACGTTGAACATATCCCCGGCAACCGCGACGTCCTTGAGTCCTGATTCATTATGAATAAGATGGACAAAGCGGTTATCCTCAATGACAGGAAAACTCTTCTGCGATTTCATAAACTTATCAACGAGCATTTTCTTATCGTTTTCAGAAGCCGAGTTAACCTTATTTAAGAATTTTGCAAAGTCGCCATCAGGGTTTAGCAGTTCAACCTCAGGTTGACCGAGGGTCAATTGATCTACTTTGGCGATATCAACCCGCGCAATTTCATAGAGATTGCGCAGGTAAATACTGCCATTGGCAAAGCTGGGAGCGGTCCAGGTTAAGCCATCAAAAACCTTAATGCTTGCAAGCTCGATGTAATCTTCAGGAGATGCTTTTGCAATATGCAGCGTACCCTGTTTGGTGACAATCACCAGGTGATCGTCGACCATAATTAAAAAGCCATCGCCCGGAGGACGGGATTTCCAAACCTTCTCCCCGGTATTTACGTCCACACAGGTAATAAAACGGCCGCTGTAACTATACAAATATCCGTTATGATAAACAGACGTATTAAACGATTGTTTAATATCGCGGCTCTTCCAGAGTTCTTCAACTGAATATTTGCCATTCTCCTTTTTGAGCTGCAGCATAAAAGATTCCCCGGGCCCGAAGACATGGTTCAAGAAAATCTTATCATTCTCGACAACAACCGGATTACTGCTGCCCGAGCCGTTGTTGAAGCGGTATCTCCAAAGAACGTTACCGGACTTCGGATTAACGCCAAAAACTTGATGATCGCCAACACCGATGATTTGATCCTCACCCAGCAAATTGGTAAAAATCGGCGACTGGTAATTGACCGTGTCTGAGATGGCCGACCAGGCAACTTCACCCGTGTCTTTATTGAATCCACACACAGTTCTGGCGGCCGTACCGCCAACCTGGCAAAACAGAATGTCGCCGACAACAAGCGGCGATGATCCGAAGCCCTGATTCGGCTCCTTGGATTCTATTTCTTTGGTCACATCATGCGACCAGATTTCGCTGCCATCTCTGGCGTTCAAAGCCAAAAGCCTGCCGCGGCGAGTATAGACAAAAACCTTGTCGCCGGCGATAGTTGGTGTCGAGATTTGACCATTATGAGAACCGCCGCGAAATTTAAAAGTTGAGTCGATCTTAAATCGCCAGAGCTCGTCGCCGCTCTTGGTATCCAAAGCAATAACATAATCAAACGTGCTGTCCGAAAACATGGTTACCGCACGGCCGTCTGCAATGGAAACGCTGGAATAACTCGAGCCCAGCGGCTTCTTCCAGCCGATTTTCAAGCCGTATCCTTGATCAAATTTGAACACCCCTTTTTGGGATGCCTTGCCATCTGTGTCTTTTCCGCGCCAGCTTGGCCAATCGTTGTCACCCGATTCCGTGAGTGCCACAGCAAAGCTCGATACCATCAGATTCAGGGCGATTAAAATAATAGTCTTTCTCATGAACTTCTCCCAATTTTAGATTCAGCGTAAACGATGCCATTGCTCAAAGCGGTGGCATCGGTACATTCCCAACAGATTATTTCATAGTTTGTTTCGTTGCAAAGAATGTTTCCAAAATCAAATCGGTGCGGTTGCGCCAACTTGCCCAACCAAATCCTTCACTAAACTCGCCACCAGCAACATCATAGCCTTTTTCTTTCAGAAACCTGTTGAAGTCGCTGTTCATATCAGTCCAACGGAGAGTCTGATTGTAATTGAGATCATATATGCCCCAATCATGATAAAGCTTCATCGATATACCTTCAGAACTGGCGATCAGCTCGCGCAGTTCGGTGCCTCCAGCATTGGGCATGAGGTGTCCCGACTGGGCGGCTGCATTGCGGAAGACGTCGGGATTTTTGAACACTGAATAGTAAGCAGCATACCCACCTTCATCGCCACCCATGATGACACGGGACTCCGGCTTTGCAATAGTTCTGTATTTGCCGTCGATCATCGGCACCAACTCTTCAGCATACATCTGAGCATGCTGATCTTTCTGAGTGCGCGCATATTCCCGGAACGAATTTGGCGCTTCGACAAAAATGGCAATGATTGGTTGGATCTTTTTGTCCGCGATCAAATTATCTAATGTCGTCGGAATGGCTTGAAAATCCATGGCGCCCCGCCCGTAGTTAACAAACAACACCGGATATTTCATGCCGCTGTCCGCATATCCGACCGGGAGATAAACATGAACAGTGCGCGTATTTTCCAAAATTGTACTCTTGAGTGAATCGGTTTCAATGGTTCCCTTGGCCACATTTTCGCGTACTGCGAAGTGATTAACCACCTTTGCTTTCGGCATTCTAAGTATGGAAGCGTCACCTTGCAGTGTGGCGGGACCGCCGGGAGCCGTGCCGTTTTGATTCATCGCATCTGGAATCACAGTGTCAAAATCCCGGCGGATCTGATAGGTGATCTGCGTGTCCGGCTCCAATTCAAACGAGGCAAAGAAAAAGTTCGTGTCCGCGATACGGCGCATTGCTTGCTCCTGTCCGAAGTCCAACATGTCTCCAATGACCGCGACATCTTTTGCTTCGCCTTCAAAAAGGATATGAGCGTATTTATCCCCTTCGATGATCGGAGAGGTCTTATGTGATTCCATGAACTTATCGATGATGCCCTGTTTCTCAGCATCAGAAGCAGTTTCGACCTTTTTCACAAAACTGGCAAAATCGCCTGCAGGGTTAACATATTCAAATTTAGGTTTATCAATAGTCAAATCCATCTGAGCGACCTCGGCAATATCGACGCGCACGACCTCGTAGAGATTCCGGGCATAGATACTGCCGTTGGCAAAACTCGGCGGCGTCCAGGTCAAACCAGTGAAGACCTCCGTGCTGGCCATTTCGATGTAATCCTCCGGTGAGGCTTTGGCCACGTGCATGGTGCCGCGCTTGGTCAAAACAACCAGGTGACCATCTACCAGAATGAGGAATCCATCGCCGGGTGGGCGCGATTTCCAAACTGTGTTACCGGTCTCAACATCCACGCACGTGATAAAGGAACCACAATAGCCGTAGAGATATCCTTTGTGATGCACGGTTGAACTATAGGTCTGGCGAATATTTCGGTTTTTCCATAACTCTGAAACAGAATATTTTCCATCCGTTTTGCTGAGCTGCAGCATCGCCGACTCTCTGCGTCCCTGATTGATGAAAATTTTGTCGCTGCCAATAACAAGCGGATTGATACCGTCGTAACGGCCATTATGACGATATTGCCACAGCAGCTCTCCCGATATGGGATTAATGCCATAAATGTGATGGTCTGCTACTGCAATGAGTTGATCTTCACCGAAAAAATTTGCAGTAATTGGAGACTGGTAAGTGATGGTGTCCGAACCGGTTGACCAGAGCAACTTACCGTCGTTCTTGTTGAACCCGCACACGGTATGACCGTCTGTACCGCCGGCTTGGCAGATCAGCACTTCACCAAAAACAATGGGTGAAGTACCAAATCCGTGAAACGGTTCTTGCGGCGAGATTTCGCTTTTAACATCACGCGACCAGAGTTTTTTACCCGTATTGGCATCGAATGCCAATAGCTTACCCGTACGTTCATAAATGAAGACTTTATCGCCATCGATTGTCGGAGTTGAAAGTTGACCGTCATGGGAGCCATCGTGGCCTTTGTAAGTTGAATCCAACTTGACTTTCCAGAGTTCGTTACCGCTGTCTACATCGAGAGCCACGATGTATTCGAAAGTGCTGTCGGAGTACATGGTCACTGCCCGACCATCGGCTATCGAGATGCTGGAGTACCCCGACCCCAGCTGTTTCTTCCAATTGATTTTTAAGCCGTAACCTTCTTTAAAGACATCTGATTGCAGCGCCTTGCTATCCATATTGCTGCCGCGCCAGCGTGGCCAGTCGTTGTCACCCGAATCGGTCAAAGCGAAACCTGGACTCGACACCAACAGGCTGAGAAAAACCAAAATGATTTTGTTTCTCATAAACTTCTCCACATTTTGTTTCAACCGCTGCCATCGTTTTTCATTGATGGCAGCGATACGTTTTATTTCATAGTTTTTTTCTTTCCAAAGAATTTCATCAAGATCTTGTCGGTGTTGGCCCGCCAGCTGCCAAACCCAAAACCTTGATTGGTTTTGACGGCCGTAACATTGTAACCCTTGTCGGTCAACATTTGATGTGCCGTGACGTTCAGATCTTTCCAGCTTAATCCGTTGCCATATCTTAACTCGTAGTTTTCGCTCCATTCCATGTAAATGTTGATTGGCAACTT
>SMXC01000328.1 GCA_004356825.1 Caldithrix sp. | reverse complement strand
GCATTCGGGTCTCGGCAAAGATATTGCTATTTCTAACGAGTTTGGCGAGGAAATAAAACTGCGGTTTGTCGGCTTGTTGAAAAAAAGCATCTTTCAAAGCGAGCTGCTGATCTCGGAGAAAAACTTTCTCAAGCATTTCCCCAGTCGAAGCGGTTACTCATATTTTCTAATTGACTCACCCATTGAGCAATACCAAGAGGCTTCACAAATTTTGGAAAGCAGTCTCTCTGACTACGGTTTTGATGCTACCACAACTGCAGAAAAATTAGCCAACTTCCAGGCGGTCGAGAATACCTATCTTTCTACTTTTCAAATGGTCGGTGGATTGGGATTAATTCTGGGCACTCTGGGATTGGGGATGATTCTCATTCGCAATGTCATCGAGAGAAGAGGTGAGCTGGCAACATTGCGTGCCTTTGGATTTCGCCAATCGACGTTGGCGGCACTGGTGCTGGCGGAAAACGGTTTTTTGCTCATCCTCGGGATTTTACTCGGCGCTATTTCTGCCGTTATCGCAGTGACGCCGCATATTTTAGCGGACGCCTCGCAAGTTCCCTGGCTGTCGCTTTCTCTGACGTTGGTCGTGGTATTTGTAGTGGGAATGCTGGCAAGCCTGGCTGCGGTTCGGTTCGCAATTAAAATTCCACTGCTGCCGGCGTTGAAGGCGGAGTAGGGATTTGATTCAATAAGTTTAACGAATAAATCAGCCCGCGCGTTTTTTTGCGTCGGTCCGGATTTTCTTGTTAGGCACCTATTTGCTCATTAGAACCTTCATTTAGGCACGGGCTGAAGCCACGTGCCACACAATTCTGTTGTCGTTCATGGCAAGGGCACCCGCGCTATCAACGTAGCAGAAATCGTTATGGAAAGGTTATTAATTGGAATACTTGGGTTATGTTCCATTTCCGTATCTGTCACCCCAATCGCGTCATCAACTAGTGATTCCTCTGGTCTAAGTAATATAAAATCACGTGACTTTGCGTAACCCTGACGCCAAATTCTGAGTTGTATTTGGTGTTGTGAGGAACGAGCAACACAAAATACGTCCATCAGGAATTTCTTGTTATATCCTTAAATCTTGCTCTCCACAATTTAATTTAGACGTCACGTTTTAGCTATGCTTTGTACGCATAAAAAGTTCCGTCTATACCTCCGACATACAATACACCACTAACAACAACACCTTCAGCATGAAAACCGCCAGTAACATAACCTTTGACTGGCTTAGAATTTTGTTCCCACAACAATTGCCCCGATTGTTGATCAACAGAAAATATCCCCGATTTAAGCTTTACGTTTTCAAAGTAATATGGACTTGCGCTGATAGCGCCGATATATATTTTGTTGTTTGAAAGCAACGGTTTTCCCCAAGACCAACCACCGGTTTTAAATACCCATTTTACCACACCGGTCTTCGCATTAAAGGCAAAAAGCTTTAGTGCATCAGAGCTCCCGACATAGACAATTCCATCCTGGTAAACCGGAGACGATTCAGCCCATGAGCCATTTTTATGAATGTATTGCCAGTTCAGCTTTCCAGTTTTTTCATCCAAAGCAACAAATTTTGTACTCCGACTACCAAAGAAAACCTGACCGCCACCAATCGCGGGGGAATCCTGAATAATTCCTTCACTATCAAACTGCCAAACCTTTTGGCCCGTCGAACTGTCTAAACAATAAAACTTACCATCCCAACTGCCAAAATAAACATGCCTTCCATGTATGACTGGCGTTGACCGAATCTTTGCTTGCGACTGAAAAAACCAACGCTGCTTTCCTGTTTTAGAATCAAGAGCATAAAGTTTGCCGTTCAGACCTCCAATATATATTAAGCCGTTGTTATAGACAGGCGATGAATGAAGATAGTCATATTCATATGGCGCTTCCACAGCAGGAAGCCTGCGAGATAAATTCAAATTTTCCAAGTCAAATTTCCAAATTAATTTTCCTGTTTTCGAATTAATGGAATATAAGAAACCATCATCACTAGCAAACCATATTTCGCCTTTAACAATCTCAATACCTGAGCGGATTAGGCCGTCCGTTTTAAATTCCCATATTAATCTTTTACTTTCAGAATTTAACGCATAAAGTACACCGTTATCCGCCCCAAAATACAGTATGCCTTCATTGTGTTTAACCGGCGTCCAAATTGCGCTGCCAATATCGAGTTTCCACAACACGGTTCCAGGTAGACTTTCAGCGATCGCAGTTGAATGTAAAAATAGAGATAATCCGATGCAGCCTAAAATTACTTTTATTTTTTCTAAATTAATTCGCATCAAATAAGGACTCCAAGGTATCAGCTGCTCCCGAATATAACGCGTATTTTCAGTGGTGGCTGGGTTTCAGCGCACCGAAGCTGCTGTTTTAATTAACTCAAATTTAAAGCACAAATTTTGAAAACTACGCAAATCGCCCAGCTAGCCACTACAAAATGATTGTGTACGCCCGGCATGGGCATGAACGCCTGTATGTTTTATTAAAAATACAGAAATTATTAGCAAAAGGCAACTTGCAAAGCCGCGAGGCTTTGTGGAGGGGAAGCCGGTAGCAAAGCAGTGAGCCAGAGCTTGCCGAAGGGAACAGAAACGTCAGATAAGGCCGAGTCCGCGGGTAAGTCACATGGTACCAAAGCCCCAGGTTCAGCGGATGCGCGCGGGTGCCCTTATCATGACGTTGACACAACTTACACAGCCTTTTGTTGTGTGGCACATGCCCCCCCAATCAAGTTGAGGGCATGCTTCAGGCCGTGCTAAGTAGAACGCGTCACAAATAGGCACACACGAAGATATTTATCGTGATTTCATCAATATAGGTATATCTAAATCTTCAGGTAGCAAACCTTCATTCGTGTGCCTGGCATGTGCAGATGACCATTGCCATTCTTCGGCCTTCGTCACCAGTTTGGCATGTACTGGATTATGTTCTAGGTATTTGATTGCACTATGAATCGCGCTGGCATTCCATAGATTTCTGTCAAAACCACCACCGGTCTGCCAGAAGCGAAATACTTTTTTACCACGCACTTTAAGACACATTTTCTCATACCTTGCAGCGTTTTCTTCCAACAAAACATCGCGATATCGCTTGGATGTTTTGCCCTTTATTGATTGAAGAATAATGGCTATCTTGTATTCATCCCGGGTAGGGTATATAAATAAAATGAAGATGATTGGGCATCAGGACATATGCCCACAATCGAAAACCGAAATGCTCTCTCGCCTTGGATAGTTCGTCAATAAAGAGTCGGCAAACTACCCGGTCCTTCAGATAATGAAATCGATGGTAACAGGAAAAGTCAATTCATGAGCATGACCTGGGATATCACACCGTTTTAATTTCTTAGCGACACCTACTGAGCCAGCAGATAAAGCCAAAGGGGTATGGTGATGATGGAGAGCAGGGTTGATAATAAGATGCTGGAGGCGACGGTCGGTGCAACGTCCTTGCGGTTTTGTGCAAATGCATAGGCATTGATTCCTACAGGCATGGCTGCTAATATCACTGCAACACTAGACAAGATTGGACTCAAACTGAACACTTTATGAGAAAGAACATAAACCAGCGCCGGTAACATGATTAATTTGATCAGGCTGATCATCAAAGAAGTATAGATGCCGTCCGAAAGTTTGTAGGAAGCCAGAGCGCTGCCCAGGACAATGAGGGCAACGGGTAATGCGGCCTTGCTTAAACTGGTCAGAACCGATTCCAGCCAGGCAAAAAGTGGGATATCGAAATAATTAAAGATGAATCCCAGGAGCAGACTGAAGATAATTGGATTTCTAAGCGAGGTGTAAAATACTTTCGCCAAACTGCGTAAATTCATAGAACCCGCTTCTGCTGCCGTGACCAGATAGGAAGATAGCGTTAACAGAAGTGCGGCATGAATGGATATAATCACAAATGCCGGAAGTATCGCTTCGTCACCCATATAATTTAGCAGAACCGGAATACCCACCAGGACGGTATTCGAATAGCTCGCACTGAGTCCGGCAACCGTGGCATGGACTCGATCGGGAAAGAGAAACTTGTTGAAGAGATAGCGGGATAAAAAATAGGTGACAATGAGAGGTATGTAAAAGGATAGAAGATACAGGATATTAAATTGCTCAATCTCCCTCGCTTCGTACATGCCTTTGAAAAGCAAGGCCGGGATCAAGATGGAGAATGTCAGCGTTGAGATGCCACTTCTTGCACCTTCACTAATGACATTGAACTTGATGAGCGCCCAGCCGATGAAAGAAATGCCCAAAGTTGGCAGGATGATTTCGAAGGTGCTCATGAAGCAGTGTCCATAGGATTAATCGACGGGATTTATTTTAGGGTCTGAATCCGGCCAAAACTGCAGGTGCGGGCTGAGAAAAATTTCGCTGCCGGCGGCGGAGTGATTTGATTTAGTAAGTTTTTCAGCCATTGTGTAATTTTGTTGCAATCGAGCTCCTTTTGAATAAGAATTTGTGAAAATTTTATTGTTTCCCTATTAATTTTTCCAACTCATCGGGTGCACGCGGCAGTGCAGCCGTCAAATTCTCCGCGCCGGTTTTAGTGACCAGAATCACATCCTCAGTAAAAACCGCAATGTTTTTGTCGTGATTATAATACCATGGTTCAACCGTAAAAACCATCCCTGGTGCCAACGGCGCATCCAACAGGCTCGGATCACCGACGGCAAGGCCAATGTGGTGTCCGAAAAAGCTTCCGGTTTGCATATACTTTCTTTCTGAGGCAGGAATTGCTGCAATGGCAATTTGGGTCAATTCAGAGAAGGTAACCCCGGGGCGGATGGCGTCAATGATTGCGTCTGAAACCGCCGTCTCCATTTCCAGAATCTTCTTTTGCTCTACGGTAAACTTGCCTGAAACCGGAAAAGTCCGCCCAACATCGCTGGCATAGGTGTCCAGCTCCGTCCCGACATCAAATATCACCAGCTCACCGCTTTTCATCTGGCGGTTGCGGCGATTGCTGTGTGCAGCGAGAATCCGCCAGGGCCAAAGGGAATTCGGTCCGGACTTTATGATCGAAGAAAAAGCGAGCCTTTGTGAACCGCCACGTTTGTAGACTGCTTCCAGTTCCGCTTCTAAAGTGCGTTCGTTAACACCGTCCTTAATAAAAGCGGCTGCATACTTTATTGCTCCAATTGTAAGATTGCACACCCGGCGGATAACTTTGATTTCCTCGGGACCTTTGACCATCCGCAATTGAGCAATTTCCGCAAAAGCATTGTCAATCTTTGCGGACGGATAAGTTTGCTGGATATGAAATATCAGTTGAACTGCCGGATTCCAGTCATAGGTAAAGTCGGTTTTTATTTGTTGAATCTTGCTATTGCGACCGGAGTTGATTTTGAGAATTCGTTTCTCTGTGCTCCATTTAGAAATAGCCGTTTTAAAGTCTTCGTACGGCTTTATCTCAGAAATGCCGCAGACGCGGGCTAAATCAGGATCGTCTGCGAGAGGTCTGCCGGGAAAATCATTTGCACGGGATTTGCTCTCGAATCTGGCATCTCGCCGGGGAACAAAAAGTGCGGTTTTACCGGTATCAGCATCAATTGCCAAAATTGAACGCGGAAGCTCGAGACCCGTGAAGTAGAGAAAATCATCGAGCTGGCGAAAGGTGAAGCCATGGGAAACGCCGTGAGAACTCGGAGCCAGAAAAATACCGCCACCAGAATTCTTTAAAGTCTGCACAAGCTTTGCGCGGCGCTTTGCATAAACTAATTTGTCAAATTGCAAAGTAGTCCAATCGAAGAGGCGCTGTTCTTGGGTTGTGCCGAATGCAGTGATAGAAAAGGTTGGGTAAATATTTCTATTCAGCGACTCGCTCTTTATATTTTGTGCGAGGAGGACATTAGGAAGGATCAATAATAGAAAAAAAATAAATCTTCGCAACTGTAACCACCTTTCTCAAAAAGTGCTAATTGACACTGCAGATAACCGACGCAAAAGCATGATGCGCGGCAGGCGATCTATTTATCTGCCTTCTTCGCGCGGAGCAACTAAGTTACAGAAAATGCCGACCCGCTTTGTGTTTTTTTGCCATGTTTTCCCTCAACAGGATAGTATGCGGTGCTACATGGTTAAAAGGTTTTATTTATGCCAGCTTAAACCAGTGAATTTGTTTTTGTTCAATGAAGCCGAGTTTTCTAAATAACTTTATGGACCTGGAATTTTCTTTCTTAATATATGCAAATGGCCTCCTGCCCCGGCTTCGTAGCTGCTCGCTCAAGCCTAAGGCAACTTGATAGGCGTAGCCCTTTTTTCGATGGCTTTCAAAGACATGCAGCAATCCAATCGCACCATCATCCTGAGTCAATGCCCATGCAACTAACGGGTCCTTTTCGTAGATTGCCGCGCTGGGTCCTCGTGAAATCCTGTCCTCAACGTATTCGACAGAGAGGTAATCCTGGTAATCGGAATTCTCGTAGATATAAAGCGCATCAGCAATATTGAGAGAAACATGAGGATACAAAGGCTTCGGCAGGTGCACATGCTTTGGGAGAATAAACTGAATCAGATTGAGATCCCAGGCAAGTTTTCTATTTCCTGTTAAAAGCGATATCATCCAGTCCTCAATCGCCGCGAAATTAATGTTTTCCTTCGTAAGCCTGGCCGCCAACTGTCTCAATTCAGCCCGGGAGTCACTGCTGATGAATACCCAGGGATGATCGCTCACGCCGCGTAAAAGTACGGAATTCCCGCCTCTTTCATAACTTTGGTGGGCCTACGGTTTCGATGAAATTGAGGATGCTAATATTCCGCTCTCGATCTTTTTTTAGTAAATCAATAACGACATTGAGGTTGTCAATCGTCAATGTTTCCATATACAGTAAATTCCTGGAGTCAATGTGAATTGTTGGCACCTGCCGCTCATCATTTCTGCTTCGGGTTTTGAGTTTTATGTTT
>SMXC01000327.1 GCA_004356825.1 Caldithrix sp. | reverse complement strand
GCCGGAAACGTCTGTTGAATTTCATCAAGAAGCTTATGCTGCTGTTCATTCGCAGCAACCCAAAACGAGGCTATGTGGCTGTTAACAATGAAACCTGAAACGCATATAAGGGTCACGAATATGCAATAGCCTTGCCTTCTGACCCATCTGGACTGAAACAAACTAGTTATCCAGCCCACAACTCCAGTCATCGTTAAGGCAACGCCCAATGATGCGGCGACCATCGCCACATTCACGACTCCGGTGCTTGAGAAGCGAACTCTCACATCGATCAGATACGCACCATAACCGAGAAAGAAAATAATAAATCCGTGTTTTATGAGCCTTCGCATGTAGAGTCCATTCATATGTTCGCTTCTGGTTCGTTTAACCTGGAAATTGAGAAACAAAAATATCATGAGCCCGAGCAAGGCAGCGCCTAGAAAAGTTGTTACGCTTGAGTGATTGATGATAGCCGCCCAAACGACAACCGGCAGGCCAATGCCAAATGAGCCATAAGCAACTGCCATTGCGTGAAAGTAGTTTAAGCCCCAGTCGTAAGTGCCATAACTCACATCGACAATATGTCTGTAAATATGAAAAAAATTGGAAGTTCCGGCATCAAAGGCTGCAAGTATGTTGAGGTTTATAAGTGGCAGCACCAGGGCCAGCTGTAAATAAAATAAAGTTCTGGGATTGTCACGTATCAGATCAGTGAGCGAATTCGATTTCTGTTCCTTTCGGTTGTTCACTTTTTCGTCCAGCAGTCGTTTTGTTTGACGCCAGACAAGAATTGGATTCAGGAGAAATAGAGCCATTGCAACAGGATTAATTAACATACTAGAAATCAGGCTAAGGGCACTGCTACATTTCCAGCCCCAAAACCCCGCAGAGCGAGCGCGCATCCCCATTAGATCCGAATAAAGACTTAAAAAGTAAAAAGTCAGCGCCAGATTAAACTCGAAGCCCTGGAGCCAAAATCTTGCCGAAGAGTAGTGAGGCAGAAATGCATAGATTAGGCCGACTGAGATGCAAAGCAACCGCCGGCCATAGATTTTTCGCAGGATAGCATAGAATAATAAAACATTCAGGAGAAATACTGCGTGGTTGAAAATATGGTATCCTAACGGGTTAAGGCCGAACAGTTTGTAGAGGCTGACCTGATAGAAAACCTTGCCGGGCTGCATCTTTAAGTGGTCGAAATAGGCGCCACTGAAAAGGCCAAAGAAGGATTGGTCCGACGCCACACTCAAGTCTCTCAAAGCAGCCCACTCTAGTCCGTAAAAACCCAGGCCTTTGATATAGAGGATACATGAGACTAGGACGACCCCAGCTAAGAAAAGGAAATCCAGAAGGAGCTTTTCTCTATTAGGCGAGATGAACTGCTCGCTTAAGGTAACATGGCTTACCCCCGTTCTTTCAACTGCGTTCCTGTTCAAGGCTACTTAAAACCTATGGGATATTTTAGTTCAGAGGCAAGACCGTTTGACACGGCAAAAAACCTTATCTTTGAGTTGTCTATTTCTTTATCTTTAAACAAAGTTAGTGGTACCACAAATCTGAAGCCGCCCATTAATGCATCATCGCCAAATACATTGACGAGGTCGGGTCGGGTTTTATCAGTCTTACCTCTGTATATTACTTTTCCAGCATATCGGCATAAGATTTCGTCAACGAGCTCGGAGTTCCTGCTATCAAAAGCCCAACCCTCGAATGCAACATGCGTTTCATCGTTGAGAATCATTCTGTCCAGATGGCCTCGTATCGCATAGCTTTTTACTGGTGTCTCGCCGCCGTCTTTTGTGATAGATGTCACTTTTTCCGGCTGGCCCAAATACCAATTTGTGACGATGGCAGTGCTAGATAGGACAATGAAAAGGAGTAAAATGGACTCCACCTTTGTTTCTGACATGCGCAATCTTTGCTTTATGCTTTTCCGCATAGACTGAAGGTTATTTCGATATTATTATTTAGCATCCGCTTAAAGTCAAATTCTATGTTTTTCTTAAATAGGCAAAAAGTCATTTTATGTAGCCAAGAGCCTTAAGCTGTTCGATCTCCCTACGGTCGAGTCTTACCTTCTTAGGAACTTTTTTTCTCATTGGTGCAAAACGATGCTTGTTTTGCCATTCGCGCAATCTTCGATAGAGTTGAGACAAAACTCGAGGCTCGTTAACGGCTATATCTTCTTTCTCATAAGTGTCCTTTTGCACATCGTAGAGTTCCAAGTTCAAGGGATTGACCGTTTCAATAAGTTTCCAGCGGGCTGTCCGGATTGAATATCTGGACTTTCCAATTTGGGAAAACACAGCGGCCTCGGACTTAGAATTGCCAGCAGCTAACAGATTCGTTCCCTCCATTTTTTCTGGAACAGGAAGCTCTAGGTAACCCAGAACCGTTGGCGCGATATCTACACTACTTACCACTTGTGCGTCTACTTGTCCAATAGGTATTTTAGTTCCAGTGATTATCAGCGGTACATGAAGTTGTTCATCATAGAGATCACCGTGCAGAAGGCCTCCGTGCTCACCGAACTCCTCGCCATGGTCGCTAGTCAGGATCACGAGACAATTTTCCAAGAATCCAACTTTTTCTAGTTTATCAAACATGGATTTAAGTGTATTGTCTGTATAACGGATTTCAGCATCGTACATTGCGACAAGGGATTCAATGTCCTCCTCTTTTAAATCTCGTGCCCGTTGCCGAAATTTCAGAAGATTTTCATTTGTTGGCGAGAATGAACTTTCAAAGTGCCCAAAAATGTCAGTATACTCGGCAGGCGGCGCATACGGGTTATGAAGCTCATATGTATGATAAAATGCAAAGATTGGTTTTCTCCTGTTCTGCTGCTGGCGAACTAAATTGATCAAATCTACGATCTTTCGGGTACCCGAAAGCACACCTCCACCGATATCATCGAAATAATCAAAACCTCTACCGAAGCCATACTTCTGGCCCGCTAAACCTCCATCTGTAACAGCAAGGGTAACGTACCCATTGCGGCGCAGAATTTCCTGTATCATGACAACGCTATCTGGTACGGCCCCCTTATGCCCTTCAAAATATGCAACCTTGTGAGTCTCTTGATATAAGGATGAGAGGATGGTTGTATGCGAGGAGAGGGTACAACACGTATTGATAAAAGCATTCTCATAGCGAATGCCCCTCGAGGACAGTTCATCAATAAAGGGAGAGGTTTGTCGGTGATAGCCATAAACACTCAGGTGATCGGCGCGACAGGTATCCAAAGAGATAAGCAACACATTTGGCAGATCATCTTTGCCACAACTCAAAAAGAGAATGACCGACAGACAAAGAAGATAAAGACATTTAACCACCCAATTTCTTTTTTCGTATGAGCAGCAAGCTTTCATTATTTCAAACCCGTTATTTTTGGCGCTCTTGATTCACGATAATTAGATTGTGAAACACTATCCTGTTCATAAGTCCCGATCTCCGCAACAGCAATCCTCGGTAGCTATAAAATTATTCAGATAATTCAGGGTTACTCCAGCCAGCCCAATCAAAGTCTGCATTTCCCTTCGGACCACTGGTAGTTTTAAATATGAGAATAACCTTTTGTCCAGCAAAAGCACTTAAATCAATCTGTTCATCCAACCACCCTCTATATTCCGCATGATTCTTAGGGTCAATGTACTCTAAAAATAGCAAGGTATTTCGTAATTTTTCATCAACGAGGCAAATCTCAAAGAAAACACCATCACCTCTTTTGTCCCAGGCTCTTTCCTCAATACCGATGCCAAACTTTAATTGTGTGTTTTTATTAATGACTATATCTCTAAATGCAACTTCAGAATTTGGATGTTCAAACAGAACCGTTCGTTCTTCACCGTTAATGGTGAGTTTTCTTTTTCCTACATCGTTTACATTCTTTGTGATGATGTTAGCATTCCCAAGATCATCCAATAACTTATACTTATAAGTCCCTTCAACCTGCACGGTTTCTGCTTCTTCCTTTGCACTTTCTTTTTTTGATTCTTGTGAACAACCGCTCCCATGAAAGCTTATGGCTGCAATTAAGAATGTAAATAAAACAGCCTTTTGCCTTTTGTATGTCATAATCAAGCACGTCCTAATATTTTTTCTTCTTTCAATACCTGCTATCAATTGAATTCAAGAGGCAGATTCTTGACTTTGTACCCAGCTTGTTGCATCATCGTCAATCGTTTATGTAACCTTTTACGGCTGTGTTGATGCTCTGCAAAACTGATGTATAATGCAATGAGTTTTCTCCATGATGCCTCTTACACCTCGTCGTTCAATTCGTCGTTGATCTCTTTCAGCTTTTCCCTGGTGCTTTTTGAACTCTCGAAGTAGCAAGATGCCAGGTGCACGCCACACATGAAAGCAAAAGCCTTGAATAAAGAGGACTTAAAATCTTCGAGCATCGTTTCGTCGATCGAGTCGGAATTATCGTACATATATTCAAAAATTATCTTTGTGAAGTTCTCCATCGCGCCGAGAAGAACGCCATCATAAGGCAAATTACTTTCACCATTAAAAGAACAGCGGTTAGATACATTTTCTAGAAAAGATTTGAAGTTGCTGTCTATATACGAGTTATTTACTTTATCTATCGTACCAGAATAGAGCCCGCTTTCAGCAGCCTGGAACTTTGCCATAACAATGCTGGAAAGATTCTTTACCCTACAGGGTACAGTTACTTTCTGCAGGTCTTTGCAAACGATAGAGTTTACAATCTTATACATGAAAATAATGTCGCGAAGTAACCGCTCGGGCTTTACCTCCGTTCTTGGATGATCTGGGAAAATGCGCGATAACCATAAATCATCTACGTATCCCCGTCTCAGGTGATAATAAGCGGGTCTGTTGTGTGAATGGATAATTCTGGTAGAACTAAGAAAGGCCAGCTGGTGGCCATCCTTTATGAGTCTTACCCCTAGGTCTAAGTCCTCGGCATAGGCTCCCCTGAACCTATACTTCATAAAAACATCCCGGGATATTAGACAGGCTACAGTTGACAGTTGACCATTCTTCCTCAGAGTGAAATAGTTCTCCTCGACTGGTTTGCACATTATCCTATCCTGACTGCCTAACTCCAGAAAATTATTAAAATGGTTCCATGTCATTGCTCTATAAAACAGATCTGCATCATCTCTAGGAAACTCCGTGCAGGAAACTGCAGCTACATCATTATTCGATAGCACCCAGAAAAGCTCATGGAGCCATGATTCAGCAGATGGAAGAGCATCCTGCACTGTGAACAAAATATACTCACCTGACGCATGTTTGGCACCGAGGTTCCTCGCATAGGAATGAGAAAACTCATCGGCAGAAATCTGAATGATCTTCGCATCAAATTCTTCTGCAACTTTTAGGGAATTATCCGTGCTACCGCTATCCACCACGATTATCTCTATGTCTGAAAATCCTTGCTGTTTTTTTAGCAATGAAAGCAGATCGCGAAAACCATCTCCGGCATTTTTTGTCGGAATCACAACTGAAATCGTCGTTTCTTCGATCGGGACTGGCTTTTTTAGATCCTTTGGACGTGTGATTACTTGACTTGCGCCAATCCTTTCATTGAAAATGTGATTGACGTCTGACCCGAGCATTTTACTGAATTCCTGGTAATTTGAGACAAGGCCAAATAGTTTTACACGATTGATGAGCCTGGCAAAATTGCTGTTGGTCAGCAAGGACGAAACGTTATAGATTTGCTTAGCAAGTCTCCTTGTCTTTTCAGCTTTAGAACGGAGCTCCGCTTTTTTCCGATAAAAGGTTTTGACCAACGAAATCCGTCTATTATCCGGCATGTTACTTTTAATGCTCGTCAGGTTACCTTTTGAGCAATATTCCGATTGCAGCATTGACAGGCGCGCTTTGATCTGGCCTCCAATGACCCTCGGATGCAGTTGGTTCATCACGTCTTCCCGACCTTTTTCTGCCACGGCTGCTGCGGCACTTCGGTTGTCGTAGACGTATCGCATCAATTCGGCGGCGTGTTCAGTATCGGGTTCGGCCCAAACGCAACCCTTTTTGTAAGGGCCATAATCGCTCTCTAATTCGACCAAACGATTTTTCACAAGAAAGCTATTGCTCGGCTTCATATAGTCCACATTCGAGGAATAGGCAGTTGCAATCACAGGCTTCCCTAGTTGCATAGCTTCCGGCATTGTCAAACCAAAACCCTCAGAGCGATGCAGGGAAGTATAGCAATCACTGTTGGCCAGCAAAGAGTTAACCGCCTCGCGAGGCAGTACTGCGTCGAGCAGTTTGATGTTTTCATGGCGGCACGCCTCTTGGAGCTGCGCAAATGAGGCTGGGTCAAAACTTGAATGTGAACATTTGATGAAAAGAACGGCATCGTCTTTGTCACAAAAGGCTTTTTTGAAAGCTCGTACCAGAGCCATAGGGTTCTTTCGTTCCATATAGCTGCAGAAATCGAACATAAACAAGAACACAAAAGTATCAGGTCGCAATCCGAATCGTGATCGCGTCCAGTCCGGGGCAGTTTTTGGATTGGGGTTGATCGAATGCGGTACACGAATGACCGGAATCGGCGAAACGCGGGAGATGGCATCCAGAGCAAAATTGCTCGGCACCCAAATCTCATTGAAATGCTTAAACCTGTCATACCACTCTTGCGGAAATGACGGCAATTCCCAGACCCAATAGCCAATATTATATCGGTCAAAGAAATATTCTTTGTGACGCCGGGCAAAAAGTGGGATCTGGTCGGCGTTCATGTGAATTAAATTAATGTTGTACGGATTATGTTCGGAGACCTGAGCAATAACTTTCTCAGAGTTTTCGGCCCCGGGGTCCTCGACGTTGTTAAGAATATATGGAATCTCAGCTGCTTCCAGGTCCCGGATCTCACTCCGCACCGCTTCTCCAAGTCCCTTTTCGGAATTGAGAAAGCCCACAAGGTTGACTCCGATCGAAGATTCAGGCTTTTTATGCTTCGTGCCGGCTTGCTCATTGCGATGCTCTGGTTGTTTCCGAGTTAAAATGATTGGATCGCCCCACACCGCCAACGCAAAATGTTCTGGTACTCCGGGCGGTACCGAGGTTGAAAGCGTTAAATCCACTTCCTGGTTTGCAAACTGCCGGAGACTCATGCGTAATTCCATCCATCGACGATGATTTGGAAAATGAGTGGGATGGCTCCATAGTTTTTTGCTCATGGAACGACCGCTTTTTCGAGCAGAAATGGAGATTTTAAATTCCACTCCACCTGAGTTTCGACCCCAGGCTTCTGAAAGTAAAGCCACAGAAGTTTGGAATATAGCCCCTGGTGGAACTTTTAACCGATAGCATACCAGCGATGGCGGATGTGCAAACAGAGCCTGCTTATCTTCGTTATGAATTTGCATGTAGGAAATCCATCGAACTGCCTCCTCTGACTCCTGGTGACCGGTCTCAATTGCAGCGGGGCTCAGGGAAGTGAGGGGGATATTAGCATATTCCCTGCCGTGATACCATGTTTTTCGAAGTTCTCCAAACTTGAGAGTCCACCTTTGGCGCATATAATTCAGCCACTGCGGCACGCTGCGTGGACTATCAAACAATTTCCTTAAGGGTACCGTAAACTTCCAGCTTTTCGAGGTCAGGACTATTTCCAGATTCTGCCGAAGCCCGTTCACCTCCGACTCCAGAGTGGTTTTTGTTTCTTGCAGGTGCTGTATAGTCTGTTCGCGCTTAACCAGCTGCTGATCTTTTTCTCCAAGTGCCAGCTCTGCTGCATCTACTTCGGTTTGATACTTGTGTGCCCGGTCTTCCTTTTCTTGCGTGATTGCAAGCACGCCTTTGAGCTTTTGATTCAAAGTATTCAGTTGAGCTACCAGAAATTTTATTCTCTCTTCCCTTTTCCGGTAGACTACCTTTGACTCTTTCAGCTCACCGGCCAAGTCTCCTTGCTTAGCGGTGAGATTGGCAATCCGCTCTGTTTTTTCATTCAATTCCCGCCGCTGGACCTGCAGGGTCGTTTGGAGTTGATCTACCTGCTCTTCTTCCCTCTGCAGAGCCAGTTGCAGGCCCCTGCGATTTTGACTCAAACTCCTAAGTTGAATCCGTAAAAGTGTTACTCTTTCCTCTTTTTGGAGCAGAGCCATTTGGAACCCCTGAAGCTGTTTAGTCGCCTTCACTTGCCTAGAAGTCACTTGAGTCAGCAGTTGCTCCTTCTTATCAAACATCTGCTGTTGAGTGTAAATCGTAGACTGGAGCGTGTCACACTCTCTGGACAGGCGTTCTTGCTCACTAATGAGTTGGTTTATTTGCTCTTCCTTAGCGCTAAGCGTATGTTGCTGAATTTCAACTCTGGACTGGAGCGTGCCGGCCTTTTTCGCCAAACGCTGTTGTTCCGAGCTTAAGTTAGCCACTTGCTCTTCTTTCTCATTGAGTGCCTGTTGCTGAATCTCCGTTGTGGATTGAAACGCCTCGACGTCCCGAACCAAGCGTTGTTGTTCTGCGCTGAGATTTGTCACCAACGTTTTTTTCTCATTAAGCAAGTTTTTTAGATTTTCAAAATCGTGTTGCTGGACCTGAAACTTCTCGAGCAGTTTAACAAATTTGCTAATGTTTTCGGATATCAAAGCTTCCCGGTCGCCACTTGGGTTTGAACCAACAAATCCATCAGTGGTAAAGGCACGCAAACCCATATAAAGCAACATGTCTTTGGCTAGGAGCTTCTTTTCATTCAAAAGCTCAAGTGTGTCACTGGTATGATGCTTTAACCCTGGAGAAATGGCAACCATAAGGCTGGCCATATTCCGGGGCTTTTTAAGACCAGTGAATTCAATAATTCTGCTGATTTCACTTTCTGCGTCTTTAAAAAAATCTTCATAAAAAGTGAAAATTCTGGCATATCCTTCGGTGTCCTGAACGGCGGCTCGCATATACTGCTGCCACAGGTGGATGCCTTTCTTGATCGGAATCCGATCGCGCTTGGCCAAAGATTTTGCGACCTCTAAAGGGTTTCGGACACAAATCACAAATCGCAAATTGGGAATAAGCGATTTCCAGAAAGGTAGAAGAACTGTTGTTCGCGGATCCTTCCAACCCCACTTCGGACTTTTCGAAAAAGACTGTATCCGTTCTTTTGCTTCCTGAACAATTTGCTCCAATGCCGGATCATACTCCCACCCATCCTTAAACTCAGGCAGATTATCCCAAGACCCGCCCAGATGATTCAGCAAACCATCGTCTATTTTGTATGTAAAATCCTCATTCTCAAAAAATCCGAGAGGATTGCTGTCATTAGGCTCTAGGAAGTTCTCGGAAGGACCTAAATCCAAACCGCAAAGATTGAGCAAACGCGCCACCAGAGATGTGCCGCTGCGGTGCATGCCGATGATACAAATCACATCTTTTTGCGTTTCTGTTTTGGCAATCTGCTGCTCATGGACAGATTCACGAACAGCCAACTTGCCGTTGGTTGAATTATTATTCAGAATTTTATCCGCCGGCCTCATGACTACTTTTTTCTTTTGGCGAGTCGCTTTTTTTGTGCCCTTTTCTTTCATACCATGCTCATTTTCTTACAAATTATTTCATGATTGAATAATAATATAAACCATTTACACCCTGGATAACTCACTTAAGCTGGGTTAATATAACCTGGAATCTTTTTGGTGCAACCATTGGTCAGTCCGGATCATCCATAAATTTTAACCGCAGAGGGGGGTAGCCACTTTATACAAAAAAGAGCTTGATTAAGTCATAGAAATCGCAGAGACGCTAAGAATATATAAGATATACGAAGTTTGTTTTCAAACAGAGTTTACTGAAATAGCGAAAAATTATTTTTCAATACTTTGCGTCCCTGTCTCTTTGCGGTTTATTCTATTACTCTCAAAAACAAATTATTTTGATCAAAAATATTGCAAAGCGCTCTTTATTAAAATTCCTGTGAAACGTGAAATAAAAATCTTTGAAAAGCGTTTTTCCGTTTCACTTTTTCACGTTCGGCGTTATACTTGCGCTTTAGCAGTTTAGTGCATAATTCAGGTTAGTAAAATTATAACCTTATTAACTGTAATTTATACATACAGAGTAATTAACATGCGTAAGGCATGTTGTTTTAGATACCATCATAGATTTTTATCATTGAGCCAAGCGACTTTCTTCTTGACTTAAAAGATTTTACTATTAATTTAATTAAAGGTTTATTTACCAAAACCTTAAGAGACGGACCCCTCTCGCAACCGATGGCGAATTTTCTATTAGAATAGCTCAAGGACATTTCCTACTTCCCGACTTTACGGACAAATAACCTTTGAATCATATTCTGGATGCTCTAAACAGTTCAATTACGGGCTTTGAACATTTTATTTATTATTTCACCACCTTTCTAAAGCACATCTGTCATCATTTAGGGACTAAGGACTGAGACCAAAATAATATTTCCATAAAAATCTTGATTACGAGCTCAAACCGAGTTAAAGTTGGCAAGTTTATTTCGATCAAATTCCTAAGGAAGTAGTTATCAAGTAATAAAACCATTTGTTACCCTTTCAGGAGAGAACCAACCATGAAAAAACTGCTTTGTTTTTGCATCCTGTTTTTGCTTCTGGCAGTCCAGACAACCTGGGGGCAGTCACCCAAAACGATTGAAGGCATCGCCCTCGACTCAAAAGGCATTCCTCTGCCTAATGGCACTAAAGAAATCACATTCAATATCTATGACTCGATTGACGGCGATGTCCTGCTCTGGTCAGAGCAGCAGACCGTAGCTATCAAAGATGGACGCTTCTCGGTAACCTTGGG
>SMXC01000326.1 GCA_004356825.1 Caldithrix sp. | reverse complement strand
TTTCTTCAACGCTATTTTAATTTCTGCAAGCGAAACCAAAACCCCGCCGATATCGATTTCCAATTCCAAATCAAACCAGTCAATACCGGACGTCACATTCACGCTTACCCTGGCAGCCGAGCGGTTTATTTTAAATTGCTTTAAATTTTCTTCGCCATAGACGACAAATCCCGCGGCCAGCAGTTTCGGAATCTCATCGTACAACCAATCCACCGTTTTGTTCTTACGTGTGTATATTCTCTCGCCATATATAACTTTCACATTGCTGTTCAATAAGAGATTATGTGCATCTTCTTCAGCCTTTCGATCACGAGTAATCCTGACAAATTTATTTTCTTTTAGCCCGCCGGCCCATATACTTTGCCGGGGATCCGACATCTCAACTTCCACCGGTCCATAGCAAAATTTCAGTTGAATTTCCATGCCCTCATCAAAGTCACTAAGGTATAATCGTTTTTCTGTGATCTCGCTGATACTTTCAGTCTCTATCTCATCGGGCAAGCGAAAATGATTAAAGATGTCTTTTTGCAGTGCGACCACCCCAAAAAACTCTGACACCTCTTCTTTGGGAATAAGCACCCGGTAATCTTTTCGAGTAAAGGGAATCAGGCTTTTGGCGTCATGTTTCCCGGCAATTTCTATGATCTCATTGTCTCTGAGTAAAAAAACAGGTTCCGAGGTCAAAACACAAAAATTGTGATCCAAGACGAGTTCATCATTATCTAAAAGCAAATAAGGGCAGAAGTTCATGCCATCCTTTTCTTCAAGCAGCCGAAATTCAATTTTGCCCAAAGAATCGTGATAAATCAGCGTTTTGTTTTTACCGTCTTGCGGTGAAAAATATACCCGGCTTTCACGCAACAGATCGAAGATAACACCAACGTCAGCGCCAAAGTCGAATTTGTACAGGGCGAGATCACCGTGATACGCATTATAAAATGAGTTTGTCCGGTTCCGCTTTTCGAGAAAGCTTAAAACCAAATTGTCATTTCGGCTGCGTTCAATTTCTGGCTTGCCAAAATCATCATAGGCAAGATTTCGCGGCACGCCGGGAGCGCCGTCCTTCTTGATCATTCGTTTTTGTGGACTAAGTGTCCAGCCATCGGATTCGACGCCAAGCGTATAAAGTAACTGCCATCTCCGTTTTGTTGTTTGGCTCTCCTCAGCCGCACCGATTTGAGTCAGGTAGTTTTGCCAACCGGATTTATTTTCGTTTTCCGGCTGCAAACCAAATTCATAGCATTCTCTGGCTTCAAGGACGGCCGCAACCATATGTTTACAATTATCCCAATAGGGGCAGGTGCATTCGCCCTGGATATCATCATTTTTATTGCTCCATACTTTTACCTCATAAACATCCGTACCCGCTACCTCGGCCGTAAAAGAATCATTTGACAGGGAAATGATTTCAACCCGACCCTCCTGGTAGTACCTTTGACCACGTTTAAAGATGTGTGGCTCAAATGAAGAACGTAGTTCACGAATTGAAATTTTCATGGTTTGAAAGATGGTTCTTACTTGAATTTATTTAGAAAAACATTTAAATAAATTCTGCTATTAATGCAAGCAAAAAAATCGTCATTTTCGTACTATTTCAAAAGAAATTCAGCAAGACAGGAGGAGTCACGCGTTTTCAAGTCCATTGTAGAAGGAGTAACCGGATCTAAGATAAATTCGTAAATCGTGACTTGAAAATTAGAAGCTTCTCAACACCTCGAATGCAGTTTGAGCGCTACTTTTAATCCCTTTGGGAAAACCTAAAAACCTCTCCTCCATAACCAACCCCATAAAGCTCATTCTGCTCATCAACTCCGAAAGAAGAAAGCGGGACAGTCGCGTTGATCAGCAGCGAGTCTGCTGTCAATGAATTATTCTCATAGCGCAACATCCAGATTCTGCCGCAGCAATAATCACCGTAAATGTAAAGCGCCCTCAAGCTCGGGATGGACCGAGCCCCGGTAAAGGTAGCCGCCCGTCACCGAGCAACCCCGGCCATGGTCGTAAGCAACGATCGGCAGTTCCAAACGGACTGATTGCACCCGGAAGACGGGTTATAGCAATCAAACCCTTCCATCATGCGCCAGCCGTAATTGCTGTATCTATTCCTGAAGGAGAATTGTAATCTGAAATTTGGCTTATTTAATATTAACCTTGCGCCAGCAAATTCCGTAAATCAATAATCGCCGCATTTGCCCGCGAAATGTAAGAAGACATCACCAAAGAGTAATTGGCAAAGAATCCAAAATCCGAACCGTTGAGAATATAAGGGCTCCAGACAGACCGTTGGGTAGATTCCAGCTCGCGGATGATTTGCCTTAAGCTCCGTACGGCGTTCTTCTTGCGCAGCACTTCTTGAAAATCAATTTCGATAGCGCGCATGAAATGAATCAAAGCCCAGCAGGTGCCGCGCGCTTCATAAAAAACATCGTCGAGTTCCAGCCACGGCGTCTTCACCCGAATTTCATCAGCCTGTGTCGTCGAAAGTTGTGCTTCGGCATCGCCGGCCAAATTGGTATTAATCCGGGTCTGGCCAACGCTGGCGCTCAAGCGCTGCGATATGCTGCCGAGCCGGATCGCAACGATTTTCAACCAGTCGTGCAAATTATCGGCGCGGGCATAAAACTGCGCGGTCCGATTCTCTGCATCACTCAGGCTTGCCAAATATCTTTTTACAGCAACAATCCCCTTTTGATATTCGCTCTCCGCCGCCGGGAACACCCACGATTGGCTGTCGACATTGAACTGCGGTTCCGCCTTAGCCAGATCCGGGTTCTCCAGCGACTGCGTCTGTGCCCGGCTGATATCGTTGCGCAGCGCCTTGGTAAAGTCCCTGACTTGCACCAGAACACCAAATTCCCAGCGCGGGATGTTATCCATGAAAGTGCTGGGCGGCATAATATCATTGCTTAAATAGCCGCCCGGTTTATCCATGAGTCTGCCGGCCACTTCGATTAAGGTATTTGTTGTAACATAACCGGTTACCAGTTTATCGTTTGCGAGGCTCGCTCTCTTTTGAGCTGCTTGCCTGACATCGAAGAGTTCCGGATTGCTGTCCCAATAAAACATCAGCGCCAGCATAAAAACCAGCCAAAAAAGAATGATGACACCTATAATTGTTCCTTTGCGTTCTTTAAAAGGGTTAGGGAATGATTTCAAAATCGGTCTCCTGGAAAATAAATACAATAATTTGATTTATGGTTAACTTAACCTGAATAATTCAGACACAGAAATGCAAAGTATTGAAATACATAAGAAATTAAATTCATTTTTTTCAGCTATTTCATTAAAACTCTGTTTGAAAACAAAACTCCCTATATCTTATATATTCTTTGCGTCTTAGTGCCTCCGCGGTGAAAATTAATAAATAATCCAGATTAATTATCTTAATACGAAAGAAAAACAAATTGTTTGTTGAAAGCAACGAAAAACATCTCCTGATTTGCAGATATTGTCTTGCATCTTTTGCAAAAACTTTTAGCTTACCCCTGTAAGTTAATTATAACACGATCATTTTTAGAGGGACATCATGCAAATCTCCATTGAATACTGCGGAATGTGAAACTACTATCCCAAAGCCTCCAGTTTGAAGGCAGATCTTGAGAAAAAATTTTCGGATATTTCAATCAAGCTCATCGAAGGCAAAAACGGTGTTTTCGAAGTCGAGAAAGATGGTGATTTGATCTTCTCCAAGAAACAGCTGGGTCGTTTTCCGGAACACGAGGAAATTTTTGAAAAATTGAACGTGTAGCTTCTTTCTCAAAAACTTTAAGATATTTTGCAAAGGATTCCAAATTGTATCTGGAATCCTTTTTTATTTGCCTGTTAAGTTGAATCGCAGCAGAATAATTTTTCCACCGAATCACGCCGAAGTCGCCGAGGGTCACCGAAAGTAAGATATTTGAGTGTTCTTATTAATGACTGCAAAATGCACATCAGTCCTAAAGTCATAACCACTAATTCGGCGCATTTCGGCGGAAATAATTTTGTCAACTAGTTCGTACTAAAAGTTAATCATTTTGACTTTTTGGTCCGGGTTACAGTCCTTCAAATCTTTATTAAAAGGGTTAATCATTTTGACTCCAATTATATTGTCCTTGACAATTTGCCATTGCAACAGCGATTCTATTATCATGGTATTCAAAACTTTCTTGTTGCAAATTGGAATAATCCTGCCTACATTCATGTTAACACATGCATACTCATGCATATATTGAAACGACCGAACAACAAAGTACATTAAATGAGTCAGAGAATTGCTATCCTCGGAGCCGGTCCAATCGGGCTTGAAGCAGCATTGTATGCAAGCCAGCTCGGATATAAAGTTGAAATTTTTGAGCAAGGCGAGGTCGGCGCCAATATGCTCGATTGGGGTCACGTGCGTTTGTTTACTCCGTTTAAGATGAACCATTCGAGTCTAGGAGTGATCAGTCTTAAACGGGAATCATCCAACTGGCAGGAACCGGATCCGGAAGGCTATTTGACCAGCAGGGAATTTGTAGATTCCTATCTCGTGCCCATGAGCAAATTATCGGCATTGAAAAATATAATTAACACGGGCATGAAAATTATTAGTATGGGCCGGGAGAACATTTTAAAAGGCGAACTCATTAGCGACCCTGCGCGCACCTCTTATCCCTTTCGGATTCTAACTGAAAATTCCGCCGGCCATGAGCAAGTGCACACAGCGGACATAGTGATCGATTCAACCGGTGTTTACAACAACCCCAATTGGCTGGGTGAAGGCGGCATCCCGGCTCCAGGTGAATTAAAAAGCAAGCCCTTTATCGATTATCAAATGCCTGACGTTTATGGCAAAGACCGCTCGAAATTTGCGAGTAAAAAATCGTTGGTGCTGGGTGCGGGATACTCGGCTGCGACAGTAGTTTGTGATTTTCAAAATCTCATTCGTGAAGAACCGGAGACTTCTTTAATCTGGGCCATTCGTGGCAGCCGCCCGGAGCCGATTCCCCTTATCCAAGATGACCCTCTGCCAAGTCGCGCCGGTCTAACCAATCAGGCAAATTCCATATCACGAGATGCTGGCGAAAGCATTCAATTCAGAAATAACACGACCGTTGATTCCATCCACTATTCTGAAAATAAAGAGACATTTTCTGTTGGTCTTAAAAGTGATGCGCAGGTCGAAAAAATCGAGGTCGACCGGGTGATTGCGACAGTGGGCTATGGGCCGGACAATTCGATTTATCGCGAACTTCAGATTCATGAATGCTACGCCTCGCGCGGGCCAATGAAATTGGCTGCAGCGCTTTCAGGTGCTTCAGCAACCGATTGCCTGGCCCAGGAAAGTGCCGGGGCTGATACGCTCAAAAACCCTGAACCCAACTTTTTTATCATTGGCAACAAAAGCTACGGCCGCAATCCGACTTTCCTGATTCGCATGGGATTGAGCCAAATCGTCGAGATTTTCTCTCTGATTTCCGGGGACGAAAAATTAAATCTCTATCAAACGGAAAGTGAAGGAGCAATTGCTTGAGCCTTGAAAGTCTAAAAGCTCATGATTCGACTTGGGAAATCATAGCCGCCGAGATTCCTAAGTATAAACCGAAGTTTGATGACATCCCTTCGGCGCCGCTTCACTCCCTGGACACCCTTTGGTTTCAGGTCGGTGGCACGATCTGCAACCTCTGGTGCACTCACTGCTTCATAAGCTGCAGCCCGAAAAATCACAAATTTGGTTTTATGCCCCGCGAAGAGGTCATGAAACATCTGGAAGAATCAAAAGAGATTGGCGTGAAGGAGTACTATTTTACCGGCGGCGAGCCGTTTATGAACCGGGACATGCTCGGTATTCTGGAGGACACGCTGGCCATTGGACCCGCAACCGTTCTCACCAACGGCATTTTGATTCCAGAACGAGTGGCCAAGCGGCTCAAGGCGATTTCAGAAAACTCGATTTATTCCCTGGAAATCCGTGTCAGCATCGATGGCTTTACCGAGGAGACCAACGACAAAATTCGTGGCGAAGGCAGTTTTAGAAAAGCGATGGCGGGAGTCAAAAATCTGGTTGAAAACGGTTTTTTGCCAATTATTACGGTTGCGCAGACCTGGGAAGATTCCGAAACCGAAAGAATTTTTAACGGCTTCAAAAAGACCTTGACCGAAGTCGGCTACAATCGTCCGAGAATCAAAATGATTCCACCGCTTCGAATCGGACGAGAAAAAGTTCGCAGTCATGGATACGACAAATATGAATACATCACTAAAGAAATGATGGTGGATTACGACGACCACCTCTTGCAATGCACCACCGGCCGCATGGTCACAGACAAAGGCGTTTACGTTTGTCCGATTTTAATCGACTCTCCGGAAGCGAAAGTTTCTGACACCCTGGCCGAGTCGTTTGAACCTTATCCGTTAAAACATCAGGCCTGCTATACCTGTTATATTTCCGGGGCAATCTGTCATAATTTTTCGGCTTCTGAAAATTAAATTTTAAAATTGAACCACGAAGGCACAAAGTTCACGAAGAAAACTTAAAAATTCAATAAAGAATTAATAGTTTATTCTCTGTGTCTCAGTGCCTCTGTGGTTCAAATTTTTAAAATAAAAGGAAAAGTCATGAGTAGCAAGTCCAATCATTCCACAAAGAAAATCAGCGTAGAAAAAGCAGTTCGCGAGCGCTACGAACAGGGCGCCCGGGCTCCGGAAGCCGCCCTGTGCTGTCCGGTTGATTATGATGAAAAATACCTGGAAGTCATTCCGGAGGATATCCTCGAGCGTGATTACGGCTGTGGAGACCCGTCTCAATATGCGCGTCCCGGCGAAACCGTTCTCGACCTGGGCAGCGGCACCGGAAAAATCTGCTACATCATTTCCCAAAAGGTCGGCAAGGAGGGCAAGGTGATCGGTGTCGACATGAATGATGAAATGCTGGGCCTGGCAAGAAGCTACCAAAAAGAAATCGGCAATAAAATCGGCTATCATAATATTGAGTTTCGTCGTAGCAAAATTCAGGACTTGAAACTCGACCTGGATAAAGCCGATGTCTTCCTCAAAGAGAACCCAATCAAAGATGCCAGCGATCTGCCAGGTTATGAAGAATTTATTGAACGACAACAAAAAAATCAGCCTCTGATCGCAGACGCTTCGGTAGATTTAGTTGTTTCAAACTGCGTTTTGAATTTGGTAAAAGATGAGGACAAGAAAAAACTTTTTTGCGAAATCCACCGGGTGTTAAAAAAAGGCGGCCGGGTCGCTATTTCCGATATCGTTGCAGATGAAGAGATTCCTGAGCACCTCAAAAACGATCCCGAACTCTGGAGCGGCTGTATTTCCGGCGCCTTGAAGGAAGACGAGTTCCTGCAAGCCTTTGCCGATGTCGGTTTCTACGGCATCCGCATTGAAAGCCGCCAGGAGGAACCGTGGCAGACCATCGAAGGCATTGAATTTCGCTCACTGACTCTTACCGCATATAAAGGGAAAGAGGGTCCGTGTCTCGAACGCAATCAGGCCGTCATTTACCGCGGCCCCTGGAAAGCGGTGATTGACGACGACGGTCACACGCTGCATCGCGGTGAAAGAATGGCAGTTTGCGCTAAGACATTTGAGATTTATTCTAAGGAACCATACCTTGAAGATATTATTCCCCTTGAGCCCTACGAAGACATTCCACTGCAAGAAGCTGAGAGCTTTGCCTGCAATAAAAGTGCCCGGCGCCACGCCCGCGAGACAAAAGGGTTGGAGTATGATAAAACTGAACTGGCGGATGGCCCGGTTTGCGGCCCGGACGGATGCTGTTAGAAGAACTTAAACCTTGCAGGTTTTAAAAAACCTGCAAGGTTTCTAGTTTCATGCAAAAACTCGCTTACAAAAAAATCGCCGTCTTTGGCGGCGTCTACAACAACTACCTCGCCCTCGAAGCGCTGGTCAAAGACGCCAAAAATCGCGGCGTTGAAAAGCTCTACTGCCTCGGCGACCTCGGCGCTTTTGGCCCCAACCCGGACAAAGTTTTCCCTATTTTATTAGAAAATAATATCGAAGTGGTGCAGGGCAACTACGATAATTCCATTGGCAACGATCTCAGCGATTGCCAGTGCGGCTACACTGACCCGCAGGATAACTACTTTGCGCAAATTAGTTATGATTATACCTTTGCAAACACCAGTGCCGAATTTAAGTCCTATCAAAAAAGACTACCCAAAAAAATCCGCATAGAGCTCGGCGGCAAGCAAGTTTTGCTTTGTCACGGGTCTCCCCGGCAGACGAATGAATTTCTCTGGGAGTCAGCCACTCCGAATCACTTCCTGGAAAAACTTTTTCAAAATCATGAATCAGACATTATCCTGACAACGCACACCGGCATTCACTGGCAAAGGCAACTGTCGGACGACAAGCTGTTCGCGAATATCGGCGTCATTGGCCGCCCGGAAAATGACGGTGAGACCCATGTCTGGTATGCCCTTTTAACTGAAAACGGCAATATTGGCATCGAATTCATTCCGCTGGAATATGACTCCAAAAACCTGGCAAGTGAGATGAAAGAAGAGAATCTTCCACAAGAGTTTATCGACACGGTTTTGACCGGCTGGTGGACGACGTGTCTGGAGATTTTGCCGGTGAAGGAGAGGGTGCGGGGAAAATACTAACGATTTTGCATCATTTAAAACGCCACATTCACGCACGTAAATTTGATGCTTCTATGACTTATATTTGGGGCACCGTTTGCGTAGGTTTGGGTTCATTTTTTTTGAACCCAACATCTTTATTCTCCAAAGATACCTTCAGCAAAAGTGTTGGTTTTGATTTGGGTTGGGTTGGAAGGACGAATCCAACCTACATGACTCACCAACTTGATTGAACTTCAGTTCACAACAAAAAGAAGGAATGAGACAATTGAAATGATGTTGGTGAATTTGAGACTAAACGGGAATATGCAAATGAAAAGTCTTGAATCTGAATCCAAATTGATAGATTGGTTGAATTATTGAGTATTGTGAGGAATAGAGTCACTCTCACTCCTCGTGCCAATCAATACGGTTGAGGCGATAAACAATACAATCGTTTGCGGTATCCTGCACACTACGATGTTCTGGACACACCATTGATCAGACTATAAAAGGCGCCTTTTTCAAGGTGTTCGCCCATAAGGAAAAGTCCCGTTGTATAGGGATCGATTTCAAACCCTTTTACGGCTCTTGGTGCGAGATATCGTCGCAGCTGTTCCGGCCCGGTCAGCTTGCCCCAGTTCCTTGGCCAGGCAATAGGCCCAAGATGTCGCGAGTTCGTTTGTCGAGGATTCCTCCTCGGGCGCACGTGCGTCGACTTGAACATGGGCGACATCTCCCTCGAACACCAAATTTCGCTGCCAGGTCTCGAACCAGCCGGACACCCGTTCGGGCACGATCCCACTCATCAGGAAAAGCGCCCAGATATCGGTCCCAACCGCGCGGTTCTCAACGTTTGCGGCAGCCTTGTTCGGTTGGGTGCTGAAGAAAAACATCGAGCCGGTCTTCTCGTCGCACAGGAGATTATCCTCAACGGACAATAGCCAATCGGCATTCGCGGTGGAAAATTTGGTTTCGAATAGGCGGTCATGAAGCACGTTATTGATCAACATGTGTGCATTGCACTGCAGCATTGACACATTGTTGAAACAACTCACGCCGCAGCTGGGAGACTCTGACGCCTGTTTCCAGAGATTGCGGGAGAGATCGCTGTAGGTCGTCGATTGGCCGTCGAGCTCGATGCGGTCGGCAGGCGGCTCTCCAAAGGCATCAATGTAGAAGCCGATAAACGTCGATAGGCGGCCGGCATACGTCAGGTTTCCCTTCTGAAGTGGCCAAGTCCGCTCTTTTTGCCAGGAGGCATACCAATACTTCCAGGATCGATCATCAAACAGGCCTCGATAAATTGTATCAAGTTGCTGCCGAAGCTTATCGGCTTGGCTTGGGTCTCGTTTAAGCTCCAGGAAATACCCCAGCGCCGAATAAATAAGTTGGTACCGGGTCCCCATGGCCTGCGATTCGTCTTTTGGTTTGTAAAATCTGGTCCAGTCGCAATCCGGACCTGAAAAACAAAGTTCGAGTCGTTCCAATGCCGCCGCAGTCGCGTCATCTATAGTCGTTTGCATCGTTTTCAATGGTTTTATTTTTTCCATTGTTCCCCCTTTTTAAAAATTTAGTTTTACATTATCGAGTTTCCCATTATGGTGATTTATATTAAATAACTCCAATATTATCAAATCTCTGTGCCTTCGTGTCTCTGTGGTTCATCAATTATTCAGCCTTAATTACCTCTTTTTTACTGGTGCTAACGGCCTTGTATATGAGCAGTGGCGGATTTTAGAGGTACCACCTTTCAGTTTGAAATTTTACTTAAACTAAATAAATAGCGGTTTGAATTGGCACTCAAACCGCTATTGCTTAAATACCTCGTTAGGCACAGTTTTTATTTCTTTCAACAATGAGTAATCTAATTTTTGAATACCGAATATGTTCTAATTTCCGGATTACTCTCTAAATATGGTTTCAACTCTCTGACAACATCATTCTCAAATAATTCAGATGATAGATAAGCCTTTGCATCTGCTTCTGATTCAAAACCGTGAAGTACCTGAACGTCTTCTGTTCTTAAAAGAAGGTCTTTTGACGTTGCTCCCTTAACTTGTGTTAAAAAGGGTTCTTTGTATTTTACATACACGCCACCAGCCTTTTCACGATTTTCTGGCTTAACATCGAGCGTAATTTCTAAATAGGCATTCGTTGCCATTTTTTTCTCCTTTGTGATTCATGTAAAAGTTAATAATGCTATTGTCGCGAATACCGACAATTGTTACAGAACAAATATACATTGCAACGAAGCCATATAAAATGGACAAAACCTACTAAACTTGGTAAAAATCAGGAAACCAATTCTAATTCAAGCAGGTGACCTGTTTTAACGAATATTATTGTCTCTTCTTCAACGAATGGGAAATGGGTCGATAAATGAGGGCTTCTAATCCACGTTCCTTTTGGATAGCGACCATGTTCATCAATAAACTCACCCTTTAAAACAAAAATTTCTTCTCCACCGTTGTGACTATGGTCTACAAATCTCGCGCCCTTCGGCCATTTCACAAGGGCCGCAATTTCTGTTAGCGACTTTACTTCAAGCTTTCCATAACCCGGATGCCAACTCGTTTTGTTGCTATCAATGACTACATGCTCTTTGTCTTTAATGTCCATTTGATTTAACTTAACAAATACCTTGCACCCCTTTTTGCTAAATGGGGCATGTGAAGTTCCAGGGGGATTTCTAATATATGTTCCCGCCGGATAATCGCCATTTTCGTCTGAAAAAATTCCCTCTAAGACGAATATTTCTTCACCAAGCGGGTGAGAGTGGCTCTGGGCGGCTGCACCAGCAATGTATTCAACAATTGAAGTTGTTCGTCCTGATTCTGTGTCTTCTCTTTCAAGTGCAATTTTATTTACTCCACCTGCAGGAGAACTTATAAAGATTTCCTTAGTCGTATTTATCACCACTTTCTTAGATAAATCCATATTGTAGTTTTCCATGCTAATCTCCAATTTTATATAAATATTAAATGATGGTCCGCTAATTTATCACCCGGTTTAAGTTAGAGAGCGAACCTCTATCTAAACTTTAGGAGGCGTCTATTGCTGCAAATGTAGACAATTCCTATAGGACAAGGTAAGTTGAAATGAGGTTATCTGAAATGGACAAAATCGACTAAAGTTGGTAATTTTAGGCGATGGATTTCCTAAATGCTGTGGGAGAACATTGAACGTGTTTTTTGAAATACCGAAGAAAGTAATAAGGGTCACGAAACCCTAAATCGAAGCCAATTTGATTTATGTATGCATTTGTATGTGTAAGCTTTCTTTTAGCTTCAAGAATAATTCTATCAGCAATTTCTTGGGACACCGTTTTTCTCATTTCAGTTTTGATCACTTTGTTAAGCGTTTTTGTTGAAATGGCAAGTTCATCTGCATAATTAGAGACCGACCAATTTTTATGGAAATTATTTTCTAAAAGGTCTCGGAATTTTAAATAGATAGCATTTCTATTGGGTTCATTGGTGTGGGTTTTGATGGTTTTTCTCTTTTCCCGTTCAATAACTAAAAGTAAGGCCTTTAATAAATTGGAAAGAATAGAATTGTTGCCAAATTCGCCTAGATACTTCAGCTCGTTCTCAATTTGGTGGAAGTAACTTACTATTTGATGTTCAAGTCTTTTCGGGATTTGGTAATATGGCTCTGCACTATTATTGAAAATATTGTAGGTCAGAAAAAAATTGATATCAGTCTCATTGCTTATGATGAATGACTCGTTAAAATGAATTAGGGTACCTCTATAATCAGAACGCTTTTCAAAGTAATGGACTTGATTCTTGGCAACAAAAAATAGTCTGTTTTCCTTTATATCATAGCTTTCAAAATCAATAAAATGTTTGCCACTATTATTTCTAAACCAAATAATTTGATAAAAACTATGGGTGTGAGGCTTTGATGCATCTTTGAAATACATTTTTTGATATTCTGCCAAATCATAAAGATCAAACTGTCGTTTTTTAGGCTCGTTTCTTAAAAAGTGATATTTTTTGATTTGTTGTTCTGACATTGTTGTTATTTCAAGTTGTGCCTAACGAGCATCTCTGTAGGTTTTTTCATTATGAATTTCATCACGAGACATCATTATCTCTAACTTTTTTGGCGAGATTTACCTCAGAAGGTGAGAAAACATGACAAGTTAGTCAAGAAAAAATACGTCCCGCTGGTGAAAATCAAATTTTGACTGGGGCAAGTGTGTGACTTTACCGTTTTTCAATATAAAAAAGCTTACGAGGAAGACCGGTGACTTACCGCCATAGTCAATTTCTAATGATTGAAAACTTCGGTCCTAAAAATGCGTAAAACAAAACATGCCATACCAAAAAATCCAACCCCTCCAACAGTTACGGCCTTTTGTGGAAAGCATCTGGATTCAGGAAGAGTTGAGAGACGCATCCATGGAGAATTTTAGACCCAACATCATTCTGCCGTCTGCAAAAATTGATTTGCTCTTTTTTTACCGCGACCCCTTTGTTCAAATTGAAAATGGACAAACAACTGTTCTGCCAAAGTTTTTTTTAATTGGTCAAAGAACAAAAGCAATTGAAGTCGCTGCCAGGGGTCAAACAGGAATTATTATTTTCAGTTTTTATCCCTGGGGTGCGGCGCCATTCTTTCGTCTGCCCCTGTATGAATTTAAGGACGGTGCAATTGAATTGAGCTCTTTTATGAATCCGATATCAATTCATTCCCTTGAGAGTAAAGTTTTGGAAGCGGGTAATAATTTGGAGCGGGTTAACATTCTGCAGAATTTTCTGGTTCAATTGCTAAGTAATCCTGTACATGATAGCCTGGTTATGCAATCCATCTTCAAAATCAATCAGGAGAAAGGCAATGTTGAAGTAAATAAATTATCAAAGGTTTTTTGCTTAAGCAGGAGACAGTACATCAGGCGATTCAAGAATTCTGTCGGTATCAGTCCGAAGAAATTTGCAAATATCGTCCGCTTTCAAAAAGCTATTTATTTC
>SMXC01000325.1 GCA_004356825.1 Caldithrix sp. | reverse complement strand
CGTAAAGGAGGCGCTCAACCAGTCTGCTGCGTCGATTGTGTTTGTGCACAATCACCCTTCCGGGGATCCGGAGCCGAGTGAGGAGGACAAACGCGTTACCAGGCATTTAAAAAACGCCTGTGAGATGGTTGGCATTAATGTGCTCGATCATATCATTGTCGGCAGCAAGTCGTATTACAGTTTTGCGGATTCGGGGTTGTTGTGAATTCTAAACGTTGTCTCTTCTGAGCGCGAAGTGCACGCAAGCTGCTATTATGCAACTAATCGGCGAGCGCAGAATCTCGTATTCGGAGCAGGAGATTCTTCACACATTAAGTTTAGTTCTTAAAATTACCTTTTGTATTTTCGTACTCAGAATGATTCCGATTTAGCTTATGAAGCGATTCGAAAGACAATAAGGGAGGAACCGATGAACACTCGAAAGCAAATCGTTCCCTATGTTCCATCTCAAACCAATTTGGCTGAGTTTACTCTAAAAGCAATTTTACTTGGCCTGGTTATGGCGGTAGTTCTGGGAGCTGCTAACGCCTATCTTGGACTCAAAGCCGGACTAACTATTTCGGCAACCTTTCCGGCGGCCGTCATCGCAATTGCTGCGTTTCGCCTGCCTTTTATGAAAGGAACTATTCTCGAACAAAACATCGCCCGTACAACCGCCTCGGTTGGGGAGGCCTTGGTCGCCGGAGCAATTTTCACTATCCCGGCTTTTGTAATGGTCGAAATGGACGGCCAAAGGCTTTGGACTCATTTCCACTACTGGGAAACTTCTGCAATTCTGCTGGTCGGTGGCCTTCTGGGCATTCTTTTTGTGATTTTATTACGGAAGACTCTTGTTGTCGATGCCGACCTGCCGTTCCCGGAAAGTTATGCGTGTTATGAAATTGTTCGGGCCGGACAAAAAGGGGAGAGCGGTGCAAATTATGTGTTTGGCGCAATGGGGGTTGGCGCAATGATTGAGCTGTTGAAAAACAGCAATGGGATGGCAATTTTCAGAGAAAGCGTGGAATTCATCTTCGAATTTCCGAAATCGGTTATTCATCATTTCTCAAGCTCAAGAGAAGCGCTCGGAGATATTACTCACGCCGGCAGTTTGACCATTGTGACGCCGCTGGCTTCGCCGGCATTAATTGGAGTCGGCTACATTATCGGGCCGAAGCTGGCTGCGATCAATTTTTGCGGTGGTATTTTGGCCTGGCTTGTCCTCATTCCTCTGGCCATGTTTCTTAATCCTAACTTGCCAAACCAACTCTTCATCGATGGACAACCGGCCCCTTTAGGAGAGATTACTTATTCGATTTGGTATAACCAAATTCGACCACTGGCCGTAGGAGCGATGCTGGTTGGTTCGCTTTACACCCTCTGGGGGTTGAGAAATTCGATTTTTTCGGCCTTTCGAAGCGCCTTTAAATCTAAAGAACCTGATGTTGAAGAAGACCGTTTGCAAAAAGACATCAATATGAAATGGATTGTGCTTGCTACGATCGGGTTAGTTATACCAATGACCTTCGTTTATTACATTTTTAGCGATAGTTTGGCCGGTGCGCTGCTCGCTGCGATCATCATGATGGTGACCGGTTTCCTTTTTGCGGGGGTCGGTGGTTGGCTGGTTGGCTTAGTGGGTGGCTCAAATCAGCCCATTTCCGGGTTGGCGCTTTCAACCTTAATTGTAGCGGCTTTATTGATGGTAGGAATTGGTGTGGTAGGTCTCAAAGGCGTGGCCGCCGTTTTAGCTGTTGCTGCCGTCGTTTGCTGTGCCACAGCAATGGCCGGCGATATGATTCAGGATTTAAAAGTGGGACACCTCATCGGCGGCACTCCCTGGAAAATGGAAGTCGCAGAAATAATTAGTACGGTGGTTGTCTCTTTTGTTCTGGTTTTTCCAATTATTATTCTGCATGAAGGTAACATCGCAGCCGGTGGTATCGGAATTGGTGACACCGCGCTTCCTGCGCCGCAAGCGGACTGATGGCGCAACTCGCTACCGGAATTGTTGGTGGCGAAATGCCCTGAGGACTTATTATTATCGGGATGTTTTTCTTCGGTCGCCTTGATTATGATTAAAGCGCCTGCGCCCATGCTCATTGCAGTCGGCATGTACCTGCCCTTCGACACGACCTTTGCAGTTTTCGTTGGTGGGATGCTCAAGCTTGCTGCGGATAAATTTTTGATTAAACGAAATGCCGATGAGAAGCAAAAAACAATAGTTGAGAACATCGGTATTTTAGTTGCCGCCGGATTTATTGCCGGGGAGGCGCTAACAGGAGTTCTTTTAGCAGCTCTGGTCTTGCTGGGAATCCCATCCATTACATCACTTTTAACTGGACAGAATGCGTTTGAGTTTACAGGTTCTGCCATGGGCGGGTGGTTATCGATTTTAATATTCGGGATTGTAATTTTAGGATTGATTCGCATCCCGCTGAGTGCTTTAAAAAACAAGGTTGAGTAATTTCATTGGATTTCCGAGGATCTTTATGCACTTCTTAATTCAGAATGAAAAAAAACACCAACAACAAAATAAAAATTCTTCCGGCTGCCCTCAGCAATAAAATTGCCGCAGGGGAAGTGGTGGATCGGCCGGCGTCGGTGGTAAAAGAGCTGCTTGAAAACTCAATTGACGCGGGCGCGGATGAGATCACCATTATAATCAAACAAGGCGGAAAAGCGCTCATTCAGGTGCTCGATAACGGCAGCGGTATGAATGAGTCAGATCTATTAATGGCTTTTCAGAGGCACGCCACGAGTAAAATTTTTAAATACGAAGATTTAACCCGGGTTCGAACTCTGGGATTTCGCGGTGAGGCTCTGGCAAGCATCGGTTCGGTTTCCAGGGTGGAGGCGAAATCGGTTTTGCAAAATCAAAATTCCGGTCATTTGGTACGTTTCGAAGGGGGTGTGATACATGGCGTCGAAGGGGTAGCCGGGAACCATGGGAGTTCAATAGCCGTTAAGAACCTTTTTTACAACACGCCGGCCCGGCGTAAATTTCTTCGAGCTGATGCAACCGAATACAGGCAGATTTTGAGCGTGGCAAACCGTTTCTTTTTAGCACACTCGGAAATCGCCTTCACATTTGTCAAGGCGGATGAAATCATTTATGAACTCAAAAAGGAAACTCAGGAAGAGAGAATTGCCGCTGTATTGGGGCCGCGGGTACATAAAAATTTAATTGCCATCGAAAATGAAACACCGGTGAAAATCAAGGGTTACATTGTAAACCAGGACGCCTTTCGCCGTTCTCGCGGCGATCAGTATTTATTTTTCAATCGCCGATACTTTTCACACAAGAGCCTGAATTATGCAGTCATCTCCGGCTATGGTGATGCCTTGCAACGGGGACTGTTTCCGGTTTATCTCGTGTTCATTGAAATGGACCCTGAACTCGCCGATGTCAATGTTCACCCGGCCAAACTTGAAATTAAATTCTCCAATGAGCCGCTGGTTTTCAGCTCAGTACGGGGGAGCGTGAAAAGGGCGCTTACATCGCAGGAAGCCGTGCCCGAAATCAGACGCTGGGGAACCCCTGAGGCTGCACGCCAGGCAGAATGGCTGGGTCAAACAAAAAATGAGGCCCCAGTCCCGGAAAACTCACTGCAACTCCCGCAATTGTTTGTAAGCAAACCTGAGAACGCAAATCAACTAGCGAAGGGGGAAACCCTAATTGACTCACCTCAGGACGTCACCAGGGAGAAGATCATTTTTGAGCGCACCAATGTTTGGCAAGTACACAATAAATACATCATTTCCCAAATCAAAAATGGTCTAATTGTAATAGATCAACACGTGGCACACGAACGGATTTTGTATGAGCAAGCTTTGGATAATTTCGAGAAAAGAAATCCGTCCTCTCAACAATTGCTGTTTCCACAGGTTGTTCAATTTTCTGCAGAGGATTATTCGATCCTCCTTGAAATGATTCCCTTTTTAGAAAAAATTGGTTTCGTTGTGAAATCTTTCGGACAAAATACGGTTGTTCTTGAAGGCGTGCCCTCCGGAATTAAAATCAGCGACGACGAAAAAGTTCTGTTAGATATTCTGGATGAGTACAAACGCGGGAAGAAAGATAATGCCGAAATAAGAGAAAATGTTGCCAAGTCATATGCCTGCCACACCGCCATTCGGGCGGGCGAACATTTACCGCTCGAAGCTATGAACGCACTCATTGATAAATTATTTACCACCAAAGAGCCCTATTTTTGTCCGCACGGCAGGCCGGTGATCATCCACATTTCGCTTGCCGAACTCGACCGTAGATTTAAGCGTCACTGATGAAAATATATTCAGGAACATTTTATAGATTCGTTAAGTTATTAATTTATTAAATACCCCAATTATTCGTAATAAATAAAAAGAAAGTCATAAAATGGTAATTACTTTAGTACGAGATGGCGAGCCGATCGATCGTGCTCTAAAAAGATTTAAACAAAAATGTCAGCGTGCCGGAATTCACCGGGACGCAAGACGTGCCAGTTTTTATCTGAAACCCAGCGAGAAGAGAAAAGAAGCCAAAAAACAAGCAGTCCGACGCGCCAAAGCTCAAAAAAGATTCGACCTTAGGTAAGATAGCAATACTTCAAAATTTGTTTTAACGCACCCACTATATGTAACTGCTATAGTGGGTGTTTTCTTTTCCGGTCTAAAGATTAATATTCATCACACAAATTTACTTGATGTTTAATCCTGAATTCTATAAGTTTAAGGCATGAAACAGCGTATCTATCCCGCCCGCAGGTTCTCTGGAAAGATTAAATTACCAGGAGACAAATCGATTTCTCATCGGGCTCTAATGATTGGAGCCATTGCGGAAGGAACCACGGAAATCGCAAATCTCAATTCAGGTGCGGATGTTCACAGCACAATTTCATGTCTGCGAAAGTTAGGTGTAAAAATAGAGAATGAGAATGGCCGGACGTTTGTACACGGCCGGGGCTTGAACGGATTAGTTAGACCAACCGGAGCTTTGCATGTCGGAAATTCAGGAACCACGATTCGTTTACTTTCAGGAATTCTCGCAGGGCAGGAATTCTCTACCAATATAACAGGCGATGATTCTATCCAAAAGCGGCCGATGGCCAGAATCGCCCAACCTCTGCGTAAAATGGGCGCGCAAATTGATGCTGTCAATGACCTTGCGCCACTCGCAATAAAGGGGGGGCGGTTAACTCCGATTAATTATAAATTACCGGTTGCCAGCGCACAGGTTAAGTCCTGCCTTCTATTGGCGGGCCTGTATCCTGAAGGGGTGACTAAAGTTTTGGAACCTGTAAAGTCACGTGACCACACTGAACGCATGTTAGCGGTTTTTGGCGCTACAATTAAAAAGAAGGGTTCAGGGGTTTGCGTAAAAAGACCTGCTAATCTGAGAGGTCAAAAGATTTCAATTCCGGGCGATTTATCGTCTGCGGCATTTTTTATCGCTGCGGCTGTTTTGGTTAAAGGCTCGGAACTTATCATCGAAAATGTCGGGATTAATCCTACGCGTACTGCTTTTTTGGATTTACTGGGCGAGATGGGTGCAAACCTCCAAATGAGGAATATCAAAGAAGTGAATAATGAACCGGTTGCGGACATCCATGTAACAAGCTCCACATTAAAAAGCGTAAAACTGTCCGCTGATACCATCCCCAATTTAATCGATGAAATCCCCATTTTAGCAATTTTAGCGACCCAAGCTGACGGCGTGACTAAAATTTGCGGTGCGCAAGAACTGCGGCACAAAGAGAGTGATCGATTGCGATCAATTACGCTCAATTTAAAAAAGATGTGCGCTCAAATAGAAGAAACCAGTGACGGATTAATCATCACTGGGCCCCTTCCGCTAAAAGCTTCAGAACTGGACAGTTTTCTTGATCATCGAATCGCTATGTCTTTTGCAATTGCAGGACTGATCGCCGACAGAGAAACCGTCATCAACAATGCCGAATGTGCCGATGTAAGCTGTCCGGGGTTTTATCAAGAATTAGCACGGCTTACAGGTGCTTGATTCCACAACAAAGCTCTTTGGCATCGTTGGAAATCCTCTCGAGCATTCATTGTCTCCGCTGATGCATAAATATTTTCTAAACGAAATCGGTCAAAAAGGCAGCTACACTGCTTTTGAAGTAATGGAAAATCAACTCGCCGAAACCATTACTGGAATGAAGCTGGATGGTATTCTCGGTTTTAACGTTACCATACCCTATAAGCAAACAATTATCCCCTACCTCTACGAGGTAGATGAAGAAGCTCGTTTCATTGGGGCAGTTAATACAGTTCATATCCAGGGTAACAACCTTTTCGGTTTTAATACTGACGGCCACGGCTTTACGTCAGCGCTAAAAAAAAGAAATGTGCACCTTAAAAATTGTTCGGCGATTGTACTGGGCGCCGGTGGGGCGGCTCGCGCTGTAATTTTTAATTTAGTTCGGTGCGGAGCAAAAAAGCTTTTCATTTTCAACCGCACTTTGCAGCGAGCAAAGAATCTGGCCGGGGAAGTTCTAGAGGCATCTCAATCTATTAAAGTGAGTTTTGGTGACTTAGATTCGAAAACTATCTCTGCAGCAATTGAAACTTGCCAACTGATTGTTAATGCGACCTCCTTGGGAATGTGGCCAGATATTAATAAAGCGCCCTACCTGTTTGAGCGGGATAGACCGAGCGTAGTCGCAATAGATTTAATTTACAATCCGTTACAATCGAAATTCTTAAAGTCGGCAAGGCAAGCTGGAGTAAAAACGTTGGACGGTTTGGATATGTTTGTTTTTCAAGGGGCTATCTCTTTGAAAATTTGGCTGGGATTAGAAAAACATATTGAATTCAATCATGAGCGACTAAGAAAATACTTGTCAACAGAACTTAAAAAATATGAGCACAATTAGATATCTGACCGCTGGCGAGTCGCATGGACAGGGACTCGTCGGAATCATTGAAGGGCTTCCCGCAGGTTTAGAGATTACCGAGGAAGACATAGCCGTAGATTTAAAACGCCGGCAAATGGGGCACGGCCGAGGTGGTCGTATGAAAATTGAGAAGGACAAAGCGCAGATTTTTTCCGGGGTGCGCTTTGGAAAAACGCTTGGCAGCCCAATTGCACTGATCGTGGAAAACAAGGACTGGAAGAACTGGCAAACAAGGATGTCCATTAAAGACATCGACGAATCTGTCAAACAAGTTACCGTTCCACGTCCCGGACACGCTGATTTTGCCGGCGCAGTTAAATATGGTCATCAAGACATAAGGAACGTTCTCGAGCGTGCGAGTGCTCGGGAGACCGCCATGCGGGTTGCCCTCGGTGCGATTGCCAGAAAGTTTTTGAGGACGTTTTCCATACAAATCGTAAGTCATGTTTTACAGATTCATTCAATAAAGAATTCTTTCACCGTCGCAAGTCTAGGTGCAAAAAACTCTGACTTACCTTTTGAATTAAGCGAGATCAGTGATCTTGCGGACCGCTCGCCGGTTCGATGCCTGGATAGTTCGATTGAAAAAGAGATGATCGCTAAAATCGATCAGGCCAAAAAAGACCAAAATACCGTTGGCGGCATTTTCGAAGTAGCGTGTCTAAATTTACCCGTTGGCCTGGGCAGCCATGTGCATTGGGACCGAAAACTCGACGCCCGAATTTCTTACGCGATGATGAGCATTCCTGCAATGAAGGGTGTAGAGATTGGTTTGGGATTCGAAGCAGGGGCTCGTTTCGGCTCTGAAGTTCACGACCAGATTTATTATGACAAAGACAGCAAAAAATATTTTCGTTCGAGTAATGGTGCAGGGGGGTTGGAAGGCGGAATCACCAACGGCATGCCTTTGACGGTGCGAGTCGCAATGAAACCGATCTCCACTTTGATGCGGCCCCTGGATTCTGTTGACATGGCAACGAAGGAGCAAACGGCAGCACATATCGAGCGCAGTGACGTCTGTGCGGTGCCGGCCGCTTCAATTATTGGGGAATCAATTTTAGCTCTGGTTGTAGCTGACGCCTTTTTAGAAAAATTTGGCGGCGATTCAATGAAGGAAATAACCCGAACCTATAGAGCCTGGGAGAAGAATTCAGATATTTAAAACAAACATCTATTTAATCGGATTTATGGGGGCGGGAAAGAGCTCCGTCGGAAAAATTCTTGCTGAAAAACTAAATCGAAATTTTCATGATACTGACCGAATAATTGAAGCGTCAACTAAAAAGTCAATCTCTGAAATATTTGCGTCTAAAGGCGAAAGTTATTTTAGAGATAGGGAAGAAGAAATAGTTAAAAAAATAACCAGTGAGGTAGAAGAGGGTGTCGTCGCTCTCGGTGGAGGCGCAATTTTACGACCCACTAATTGGCAAGTGATAAATCGCTCAGGATTAACTGTTTATTTAAAATATACATCAAGTGTGCTTCTGAATAGACTCGCCAGGGATGCTTCCTCAAGACCCCTGGTGGCGAATTTGTCACCGGAATCTTATCAAACGGACCTTTTGAGATTGTTTGAATTGCGACAACCGTTTTATGCACGGGCCGATTTTATCATCGATTGTTCTGCGGAGTTGAGTGAAACCGAAGTTGCTGATAAAATCTTTAACCGACTAGACAAACGACAATGAAAAACCTGCTTATTGTTCACGGTCCAAATCTGAATTTACTCGGCGAAAGAGAACCTCAAATTTACGGGAATGATTCACTGAAAACACTCAATGCGTCCATTGAGTGTTTTGCTGAAAAAATGGGTCTGCAGGTAAAATCCTTCCAGTCTAATCATGAAGGGGCTTTGATCGATTTTATTCATGAGCAGAGAAACTGGGCAGAAGCAATCGTGATAAACCCGGGTGCGCTGACACATTACAGTTATGCGTTGCGAGATTCTATAGCCGCAGTTAATTTGCCATCAATTGAGGTCCACTTGTCCGATGTTAACCAACGGGAAGAGTTTCGAAAAATCTCAGTCATTAAGGATGTTTGTGAAAAACAAATAAGCGGGTTAGGAAAAGAAGGCTACTTAAGAGCAGTTGAGTATCTTGTCGGGCTGGATGTGCTCAACAAGTTGCAGGGATCAAATCCGGACAGTAAAGGCCGCGATGAAACGTTGCGTATGGTGGTCAAACTACTCAAAGAGAGCTTTCCAAAATATAGCTGGGTTGGAATCTATTTGGTTGAGGGAGCTGAACTCGTGCTTCATAATTATATGGGTAAACCTTCACCACATACCAGGATTCCGATCGGACAAGGTATTTGTGGCGCTGCGGTGCATGAAAAGAAATCAATCATTGTCGATGATGTTAATGCGGATCCCAGGTACCTGGCTTGTAGTATTGAAACGCGGTCAGAGATTGTGATTCCCATAATGTCCGGCAATAAAGTTTTCGGTGAAATTGACATCGACAGTGATTTGGAGGCTATTTTTCATGATAGCGATCAGGAAATCCTTGAGAAGTGTGCCGCAGTTTTAGCCAAATTATTTTAATCCATCCAGCTGCCATAATTGCATTAAAAATATTCTTCTTGACAATTAGTTCGATAATTTGTTTCCTCTTAAACAATGCCCTAAACGTATAATTAACATCGATCTGAGTTCTTCCTAAAACAGATGGAATAAAAGTTGCGGTAGATGTACTTTAAAACTATAACTGACTAAAAGTCACATTAAATAGGTGTCATATATATGGAAAGTAAAAATATCGAAAACGAAGATACTGAGGAAATTCACTCCAAAACGGTAGAAACAGAGTCCGAAACTCTTGATACGGATGCTCAGATTAACTTTGAAATACCGCAAGTTCTGCCAGTTCTACCATTGAGAAATACGGTCGTTTTTCCTAATCAAATAATCCCGATCTCGGTGGGGCGTGAAAAATCTATCAAATTGATTGAGGCAGCTCTTGCTGGCGATAAATTGATAACTTTAGTTGCACAAAAGGACGGCAAGGTGGAAGAGCCCAAGCCGCAAGATTTGTTTCGATGGGGGACTGTAACTTCCGTGATGAAGGTGTTTAGAATGCCTGACGGCACACAGAGCGTTATGGTTCAAGGTCTAAGTCGTGCTCAAATATTAGATTACACTCAGGTTGAGCCGTTTTTCAGAGCGCTGGTACAAGCACAATCCGAAACAAAAGTGAAAGGCGTAAGCATCGAAGCTTTGACAGGAAACATTCGCTCTCTTTTTGAAAAAATCGTTAACTTGGCTTCTTACCTCACTCCGGAGCATGTAATTTTGGTTGCCAACACCGATGACCCGGCACGTCTTGCAGACATAATTATCTGGAATCTGACTATTTCAACTGCCGAGAAGCAATCCGTGTTGGAATTGATTGATATAAAAGATAGGCTGGAAAAATTAAACTATATCCTAACCAAAGAACTACAAATCCTCGAATTGGGAAGTAAGATTCAAACTGAGGTTCAAGGTGAAATCAATAAAACTCAACGTGAATACTATTTGCGCGAACAGCTAAAGGCGATCCAAAAAGAACTCGGTGAGGAGGATGAACGCACAGTAGAAATCAACGAGCTGCGCAAGAAAATTAAAGATGCGGAAATGCCAAAGGAGACTTCCGAGGTTGCGGCAAAAGAGCTGGAACGGCTTTCGAAAATGCCGCCTCAAGCTGCTGAGTATACGGTGTCACGCACCTACCTTGATTGGTTGATCGAACTGCCCTGGAATAAAAGCAGTAAGGACAGATTGGATGTCAAGGCAGCGCAAAAAGTTTTAGATGAAGATCACTATGATTTGGAAAAAGTAAAGAAAAGAATACTTGAGTACCTGGCGGTAAGAAAGTTAAAAAAAGATATGAAAGGTCCAATTTTATGTTTTGTCGGCCCGCCGGGAGTTGGTAAAACTTCGCTCGGAAAATCCATTGCCAGGGCTCTCGGTAGGAAATTTCTGCGAATCTCACTTGGTGGCATCCGAGACGAGGCAGAAATCAGAGGGCATCGCCGGACTTATATCGGCGCGCTCCCGGGCAGAATCATTCAAGGATTAAAAAAAGTAGGATATAGGAATCCGGTTTTCATGCTGGACGAAATTGACAAAATTGGAATGGATTTTCGCGGTGATCCTTCATCAGCTTTGCTTGAAGTCTTGGATCCCGAGCAAAACAATACATTTTCAGATCATTATCTCGAAGTGCCGTTCGATTTGTCTCAGGTTATGTTTATCGCAACAGCAAATTTAGCCGAGCCGATTTTACCAGCTCTTAGAGACAGAATGGAAATGTTGGAACTGCCTGGATATACTGAAGAGGAAAAACTTAAAATTGCCCAGAAGTATCTGATTCCGAAACAACTTAACGCGCATGGCTTAACCGAATCTCATATGAAATTTAAAAAAGCGGCCATCGCAGAAATTGTCAAATCATATACGCGCGAGGCCGGGGTTAGAAATTTAGAACGTGAAATAGCAGCGGTTTGTCGAGGCGTTGCGAAAGAAGTCGTGGAAGGAAACACCGAGTCGAAGGCAATCAATAAATCTTCGGTTTCTTCGTACTTAGGTTCAATAAAATTTTTCAGTGAAGTTGCGGAAAGAACTTCAAGGGCGGGCGTAGCAACCGGATTGGCCTGGACCCCCTTCGGGGGAGATATACTCTTTGTCGAAGCAACTAAAATGAAGGGCAAGGGTGAGCTTATTTTGACAGGTTCTTTGGGCGACATTATGAAAGAGTCGGCCCAGGCCGCTTTAAGTTACATTCGCTCCAACGCCAGTGAATTGAACATATCGGATGATGTGTTTAGTAAGTATGATATTCATATTCACGTTCCTGCCGGAGCGATTCCAAAAGATGGGCCTTCTGCTGGAGTGACTTTATTCACTTCTCTCGTTTCTCTTCTGACAAACAAGCTGGTCAGAAACGATCTCGCCATGACGGGAGAAATCACCTTGAGGGGGTTGATTCTTCCGGTCGGTGGAATCAAAGAAAAGGTATTGGCCGCTCATCGTGCCGGGATAAAGCGAGTCCTCCTGCCGAAAAAAAACCAGAAAGATTTTGAGGATATTCCGGAAGCGGTGCGAAAAAAGATAGAACTTTGTTTTGTGAGTGATGTCGATGAAATTCTGAAACTTGGAATATCTGACACGTCGAATTAATGTCTCAAATCGATTATATTGAATCAAGAAAATACAGTTTTTTGGATACTTCAATTCCCCCTGAAGAAATAAAGCAACGCCTTATTGCATGATTAATAATAACTTGCAAGTATAGAATTGTTTTTTAAATATTGGCACAGTGTTTGATTATAGCTAGAAAATTAATTATCTAGTTATCCTTACACTGAAAGGCCTATGAAAGAATTGCTATATTTTTCATCAACAGATTTAATGGTCCAGGTTTCATACAAAAAAGAAGCGAATTCCCTGAACTACTCTTCACATCGAAAACTGTCTTTTGGTGAGCGAGTCATCGTTGAGCAGTACCTTCTTACAAACATTGCGGTCAAAACCGATTACTATAAAAAACACCCTGCTCTTTTTAATTATTTAGGAATAAATAGCAAACTCAACAAGGACTTAAACGAGTTTCATTTAAAAAATACAATTAAAAAATTAAAAGAAAAAGATACTGAAGCCGCCGATTTGGTAAAGAGGCTGATAAACAAATCAATGGCCAGCTACTATTTCGAGCGCATTGGTAACACTATTTTGGAAATAAGGGAAGCGGTCAAGGAACCCCTTTACAATAAAAATATGGAAATTTACGAAAGTAAATTAAAACAATTAGTAGATGCTTACAATGTTCATTCAGTGGATAAAGTAACTTATCAAAATATCATCCCCACGGAACTTAAATATCACCTGTAAAATCAAAAACTTTTCAAGGAGTCCTTTAATGAAATCAAAACTAACCGCATTGGGATTGGCCGCCTGCCTGGTGGTTTGCACAAGTCCTGGCTTTGGTCAATCCGGCAAATTTGGTGTTGGTATACAAGGCGGGGTGCAAAAACTTTATGGGGACTTTTCAAGCGCTCCCCTCGGACCGGGCGTTGACGGATTCGTTTCTTTTAGATACTTGAAATTCGCGGATCTTTCAATGGTTTTAGGTTACAGCCAATTGAAAACCGGATTTGGAAAAAATAATATTTTCAATGTTGACTTAAAAACGGACTTAGAGCTAATATCCAAAGGGTCTTTCAGGCCTTTGGTGAGCCTCGGTTCTGGCATAGTGATCTATCAAAATTTTCCTGGAAGAAAAATAACGCCCGCGTTTTTTGGCGGCGCCGGCTTTAGATTTAAATTAAACCCAAAACTGGCCTGGCACCTTGGAGTTGACTATCGTTTTACATTGACCGATCAAATTGACAATTTTGCTGCTGGTAAGAGCAAGGACGGCTACCTGAACATACGAGCAGGCGTTACATTTTATCCTGGCGGGGAAGAAACGAGTCGTCCTCAAATCCTGGCTGATTATGAAGTACCTTTTTTTGAAGTCGATGATACGCAGGACGATCAACCTTTTCAGGATGAACCGTTTTACGACAACATGAACAGAGGAGTGCCGGGACAGCAAGAAGCGAACGATATGGAAGAGTACGTCAAGCTGAAATCCAGAATTGACACCCTGTCCGAGGGCATGGATTCCAAAGAGAAGGAAATTACTCAAATGCATAACGCTCTGAGTGAGCGCAAGAGACGGGTTGTTTCTATGGAGAACAGGGCATCAAAGCAACGCCCAAAATCAATCACTAAGAATTCATCCATGTCAGGGTTTTCCGAGATTTACGAGGAAGCACTTACACATTTCTATAATCAAAATTATAAAGACGCCACTGCTTTATTTCGTCTTTTGCTCCAACAATATCCGAGTCACTCACTCGCCAGTAATTGTCAGTATTGGATTGCACAAAGTATGTTTTCGTCGAATAAATATGGCAATGCCATTGATGAGTTCTATAAGGTTTTGAGTTATCAGCGTTCCCTAAAAAAAGACGATTCAATCTTTCTGCTAGGGCAGGCCTATTTAAAAATTGGCGAGGGCCAACGGGCCAAGGAGTCGTTTACCCGTCTGATACGGGAATACCCCGGCAGCGAATTTGTCCAGGGCGCACAAGGTTACTTGCGCAATCTTTAAAATATATATGCTTTAAAAACTTGAACATCACCCGAATCTTGCTAAGAGAATCAGGCTTCTTTTTTTCGTAATTCCAGGAAATTAATTGCTTGATTTTGTAAATTATTTTTACAAAATTGTGTAGAAGAAACGACTCTACAATTTATCGGGGTGGCTTAATGAACAACCTAAGGGTACTCATCGCTGGCACGAGCAGCTCTTACCTTGAGATATCCAAAAAAATCCTCAAATTCCACTACAATGACTGTCAGGTGGATTTTGCTCATTCAGGTAACCAATGCATTGAAAAGGCTTCGACATCTAAGTATGATGTCGTGTTATTTGATTACCAAATGGGTGATAGAAACGGCCTTGAAGTTATTGACTCCTTAAAAGCACCGAACACGAAAGCGCTTTTGATTCCATTGATTGAAGAGGGGGAGGAGGCAAAGGCGATCCAGTCAATGGAAAAAGGCGCCGCCGATTATATTATGAAAGCTCGCGGATACTTGACGGCCCTTCCTTTTACACTCAAGAATATCCTGGATCGCCAAAATGTGGTCAAGACGGAACTATTGAAACCGAAATTCAATAATGAGTCTGCAATTCAAGAGGGGCGTTTTATTTTAGATCGCAAAGGCCGCATTCTTTCTGCCAATCAAAACATGACAAAGCTTACAAATTATTCAAATGAGGAATTATTAGAACTAATATTCACTGACCTGTTACCAAAAGAACACGAAAAGCTATTTTACAATCAATTGAACCTAATTACGGGTAACGGGAAATCAGTGGAGTTCTTCAAGACAGAGATTCTTGGAAAAACTGGTCATAAGATACCGCTGAATATTTCCTTGACTGCAATCAGGGACCATGATAAAAAGGTTGTTAGTTACAGGGGCACAGCTGAGCGTATCAAGACCAACGTTGAAAGGTATCAAACGGCTGAAGCAGAAATCGATCAACTGGATATGGTCGATCAAATATCTCAGGCAATCATATCTTCTTATGATGAACCCCTGAATGCTTTGTTGGAAAAATTTGCCAAAATTGCCTGCCAGGTATTTGGATTTCAGAGATCAACGATTTCTTTGCTGGATAAAAGGAAAAAAGCCTATATCAAACAGTCGATGATGGGCTTTCCATCTCTAACCAAGGCTGATAACGGCAACGTCGAAGTGCCAAAAGAGATTGTCGATAAAATATTCTCCAACAGATTTCGGGTCAAAGTCATCTTCTATAATCAATCACACAGGTATTCTGCGAGACATTTGAATTCCGGCTCAATTGACCGGCGAACACAGAAGCGGCGGCCTGAGAATAAATGGCATCAACGTGACTTGGTTCTGGTGAATCTAATGGTTCGAAATGGCGATTCGTTCGGTTATATTTCTCTCGATAATCCGGTCTCTAAATCACAGCCGGCCAGGAATGCTTTTCATAATTTAGAATTATTTGGCCGATTGGTCTCCATGGCAATTGAAAATTACTATCAGTTTTCAGCTATCGAAAAACGGTCCCGACGCTTAAAACAGATTCTTGTAACCAGCAATATTTTTAAACTTTATTTGAGCTTAAATGACTTGCTTAAGGAGGTTGTTTGGTCTGTTAAGTTTTCTCTTGATTTTAATTTAGTTGCTCTGGGATTGGTTAGTAAAAGAAGCGGCAATCTCGAAATTAAAGCCGTTGCATGCGATGATAAGGTCAAACTTAATCATCTACAGGGGGTAGCTTTTCCTCTTAAGCCTTTGGCCGAACTCTTTCGCTCAGAGTATAATCACGGGAAGTCTTATTTAGTTCTAAAGGAAGAAGAAGTTCTTCGTTCCTTCAAAAACATTTATAATGGTGGGGAGCTTTATACCTCGCAAAACGGAACCTGGCCTGCTTGGGGAACACTGCTGGTCCCGGTAAAATCAAAATACGGCAAAGTCATCGGTTTGTTAATCGTGGATGATCCGTTAAATAAAAAACTGCCCTCTAAGGATGTTCTTAGAACATTGGAAATATTAGCTAACCAAGTAGCGGTTGCAATCGACAATCGAATTCTATATGTCCAAACCAAAAGGCAAGCCCAAAAAACAGCAAAAAACGGTCAAGGGCAAAAAGACCACCTTGCGGATGACTCCTCGGGCATAAAGGGTTTCGTGGATAGAATATTCAAGTGATTATTGCCCTCCTGGATAATATTTGATAGTCCCTCTGGATTTCTTATTGACTTCAAGAACACATTTTATTATTTTAGCATCTTTAATTTAAGCTAACTAGCCTGCATTATTCATAAACCTACGTTTTAGGTACAAAACAACAATAGCAACCTGTCATGACATAGTTTGTAGTTCACGCTTTAGCGTGCTCATGGCAGCCTAAAGGCTGTACTACGAACATACCTCATCAGAATTCATGAAT
>SMXC01000324.1 GCA_004356825.1 Caldithrix sp. | reverse complement strand
TGCCTAAAGCCTTGATGGCATCAACGATGCCTTTGGATTCCACGATTCTTCCGAAGAAAATGAAATTGCTGATTTTTTCAGGTTGCGACCTGGGTATTTTATAAAATTTGGACTCCACACCCAAAGGACATACGATCACCCTGCTCCCGTCCACCCCCACGACATTTATTAACTCATCCCGGGTGAACTGTGAAGTTGCAAAGAGAATATCAGCCTGGTTGTGTGGCTTGATAATAAATCTTAAGTTCGCTTGTTTCTTCTTAAAGTTTTGAATAGGGCCGCCCCTTTTGTAGCTATTTAACGCCCATTCGTATGATTGCCAGGTTGAAATGTAGCCAAACTTTATATTTTTCGATTTCAGGAATGAGGGCAGAAACGCGGCCTCATGATAGTAACTCAAAACCATGTCAACGTGTCTTTGCTTTAATATTTTCTTAAGAGTCTTCCTCACTGAGAGTCCGTCAAGTTGCATGTTTAAGGGGTGTTGTGTAACGCGTTCAACAGAAACGGAATCTTTCAACAGCTCATCATCAAATTCAAACCCAAGAAAACCGTTGTCTACACTCGGTCTTGGAAATCGTCTTTGAATACTTGCAGAAACGGGTAGAAGAATGACATCCGCGCCTAATTTACCCAGGTTACGGGCAATCTCGCGGGTCATTCTGGCGCCACCCGTAGCCCGGCCAATGGGAAACGGATAAGTAATTACAATGCAGGGTCGCATGGTTACGTTACTCGATTTCTATGATATATAATTGGTGATTGACCGCAAACTAGGAAGAAGCAACTGCTCGCATGGACTTTTCATAGACACGATCAAAGGTCTCTACAGACTCATTCGGATGTGGATAGCAGGGAATCGGAAAGCGCTGGCAAATCTCGGCCACCTCGGATAGAATGGATGCCTTAATAGCTGCATCCATTTCATAGGTGCGATCATCAATGGGTTTAATATTAGAAAGAACTTTGTGTACAAGGTCAGCGCACATCGGCATATCTTCCGCTGCCATTCCCTTTAGCGCCAAACTATTCGTTCCGATCCGAATGCCACTGGTAACAAAAGCCGACTTCTGATCCCCCGGAATTCTATTCTTATTGACAACGATATTACAATCCTCAAGCGCTTTTTCCGCCACCAGTCCGGTGATACCTTTGGAAAGGACATCGATAACAACCAGATGGTTTTCAGAACCGCCGGTAATGACATGATAACCCTTTTCAATGAAGCACTCAGCCAGGGTTTTTGCATCCGCTTTAATTCTTTGCATCCGTTCTTTAAATTCAGGCTTTAACACCATTTCCAATGCCCTGGCTTTCGCTGCGATTGAGTTCAGATTCGGCGCGCCTTGAAAAAAAGGAAAAACCCCCCTCTGAACCACCTCAAACAGTTTTCGCTTGCCATCGGGCGCAGGACTATCATAATCCTTCCCCATCATAATCAGGCCACCTCTTGGGCCATAGATCTGTTTGTGGGTACAAGTGGTCGTAAAGTGCACATGATCGATTGGGTTGGGATGAAGACCGGCAATAACCAAGCCGGCGATATGTGTAATATCAGCCAGAAGATAAGCGCCAACTTCGTCTGCAATTTTCCGGAACCGTTTAAAGTCTAAAATTCCCGGATAGGCTGTGGTGCCGCAGATAATCAATTTTGGCTTGTGTTCCCTGGCCAATTGATAAACCTGATCATAATCAACATGTTCGTTTTCATCTAAACCGTATCCAATAGCATTGAAATATTGCCCGGATACTGAAGCTTTAGATCCGTGCGTGAGGTGTCCACCGGAATCAAGTTCCATTCCCAGAAGGGTCTCTCCGGGTTTGAGGAGGCTGCACATCACCACCTGATTTGCGGTGGTGGCAGAATGAGACTGAACATTGGCAAATTGAGCTTTAAATGCTGCTTTAGCCCTATCAATCGCCAATTGTTCGATCTTATCAATAACTCTGCAGCCGGCATGAAATCTCGCGCCGGGGTAGCCCTCAGCCGTTACATTGACCGGCACCATGCTCTCACATATCAAAACGGAAGGGTCCACAACACTCGAGGCCGCTACCATTGTTAAAACATTTGCTTGACGTTGATATTCTTCATCAAGCAAGCCATAAAGCGTTGGGTCGTCGTCATAAAGATGCTCTATACCGTGATTCACATATTTTTTAAGAATCGTCTCGATCATGATGTTTCCTCCTAATTCCTAGCGTGGTTGCTTGTCATCAACAGCATTTTCGACATGTGTTCTGCTGATTCGTCAATTCATTAGATGAAACTTTATCTGGATCCTGCCCGTTGTATTTTAAAGCCTGGTTTCGCTTTGCTTTGACTAAGCTCAGCGCTCAGAGTCAGTCTGAACTGTTTAATTACCTTTTTACCTGCTTCCGTGTTACTCAGGTCCTGCAATTCCTGAACGTCATTTTCGAAATCATACAGTTCTTCGCTGCCATTACCGTTTTTGATGTAGTGATATCCATCAGCCATGAGCGAGATCATGCCACCCTGATGGCTTGGCCAGGACTCGTTGCCCCATTTTATTTTACGCTCCCCAACAAGGATTTCGGCAAGATGAGCGCCGGCTAATTCATCGGGTTTTTCGGGATGACCGTTCCAGTAGCGTCTTAGAGAGGAACCGGGAAAACTTTTCTTGCTCTCAAGACCCAGAAGGTCTACTACGGTTGCAGGCAGGTCGCGTAGCGAAACCGTTTCAGGAACGGATTTGCCAGCCGGGCCTGCTGGAAAAGAAATCAGCAGCGGAACATCCAGCAATGGCCGATAAAGGCTGTTACCGTGCAACATCAAATCGTGCTCGCCAAAATGTTCTCCGTGATCAGAAGTGATAATAACAACCGTATTTTCAAGTACTCCCCGAACTTGAAGCGATTCAAGAAGTTTGCCTATCTCTTCATCGAGATATGCAATGCAATTGTCGTAAGCATCTTGAAGTTTTTTAATTTTTTCTGGTTCATATTTCCGCATTAGATCAACCGAGACTTTACCCGGCTTTCCATCTCCAAATTTCCGCTCAAATGATTTAGGCGGCATATAGGGAGCGTGCGCATCAATGTAATTTAAAAACACAAAAAAAGGTCGCTGGTCATTGTCGCCAAGCCAATCGAGAAAAGCCTGGTTGATATCGCCGGCGGTTTTACGTACCGGCTCATTCCACTTTAGCAGTCGACGCATTTTTTTAAATATTTCCACACCGAACGTTGAACTGAGGAACACAGACTGAGACGAAGCCAGAAAATCCTCATAGTGAGCAAAGCCACGATCAAGACCGTGTGCATGAGAACAGTAGAGAAGGTTACCTACAAATCCTCCCGTAATGTATCCGTTGTCGGTCAGCACTTCAGCTAACGTAGCGTGCGAAGATAGAATCGGGTTCCCCCCGTTGATAGGCGTCTCACCGCTGGCAAATAATTCATGCGGCAAACGGCCGGTGAACATTGTACCATGGGAGGGTAAGGTCCAGGGTGATGAGGAAAGCGCGCTTTCAAAGCGCACACCGGTCCTTGCAAATTTCTCTAAATTCGGTGTGGTCGGTCGATTGTAGCCGTAAACGCTCAAGCTCGAAGCACGCACGGTATCCAAAACGATCAAAAGCACATTTGCACTACCGGGTTTTGCTGGCGGCAATTTCGCTAAAGCGCGATACTCAGGGAGTAATTTCCAGGTGTAAACAGTCAAGAGCAGTGCTGCCGTAAGACCTGCAACCCATGGACTGGTCCGCCGAACGACTGTAAGAAATCCGCGAGCGTGCGCCACAATCGACTTAGAAAACTGAAAGGCCAGACCCGTAGCAAGTATTATAGCGGCGAGTTTATGCACTTCCGGAAATAAAAGAAGCTGAGCGGCGAAGGCCATGAAAATAAAAACACCGGATAGGCGTATCGGGACAACCCTGAGCCACAACCGGGCCACAAGAAGAATAGCTAAAGCGATAACGGCGAATAAAATCAGGTTCGCCACCGGTTTCATCCAAAACCAATGCGGATTCATGACCAAAACTCGCTCCAGCAGCCACCGTCGAAAAACAAACAGTCCTTGCTCAACGATTCCGGTGAGCAGCCCGAACCAGGCGCCGATGAGCAGAAATTGGACCGAAGATACCGTTGGTCCGGTTACAGCAAACAGTTTAGATTCCTTATGGTTGAATTTCAAGGCAACCCCGATCGCAAGAATAAAGATCCCCGCTAGCGCAAGAATCGTCTGACCCGTACCAAATCCTGGATACCCGATTGCGAGTATTTCTATCGCCATGACCACAGAAATCATGCCTATTCCGAGAAGAATTAAGGCCAGGGGGAAAATTTTTCTTTGATTTAAAATAACGTCAGCCTCTTCCTTAATGGGCGAGAGATCTTACTGCCATCCGGTTTGATGCAGCTCCCCGTTTAAGAGTAGAATCTAAGGTCTCTCGGCACTTTTTCAGCTCCTTTTCGTATTCCTCGATACCCGCCAAATTGGACTCTTCCTCAAAATCTATATTAATATTATACATTTCCTCAGTGCCGTCTCCGTTTTTGATGAAATGCCACTTTCCAAGAATTATAGAGCTCATATCTCCTTTCCGATGCGGCATCCTTTGTAGTGCACGTTTTGGAAGCCGGAGGCCTTTCTGGAGTACAGAAATCAATGGCGTCTCAGAGAAGGTGCGGTCATCGCCTTCGGTCCAATATCTCGCCAATGAAGCGCCGGGAAAAGGAGAAGACTCCTCAAGGTTAAGCAGATCCAGAATTGTAGCAGGTATGTCACAAAGGGTAACACGATCAGCGATCCGCCTGTTGGCTGGAACATGCGATGGAAAGGAGATTAAAAGCGGCACGTGCAACAGCGACCGATAAAGACTATTGCCATGACCGAATAGTTTATGTTCCCCAAATAACTCCCCATGGTCGGAGGTAACGATCACCAAGGTCTTGTCAAGTATGCCTTGTTGCTTCAACTCGTATAAAAGCAAGCCAAGCTCGTGGTCAACATAGGCGATGGCCTCTTCATAGGCATCGAGGAGGACCTGTTTCTGCTCCATTGTGAAATTCCACCAGGGTGCGGCGGCATCCCCGAGTGATGGCAGTGGTGTCTTCGGCCCAAACATACCGTCAAAAGGTTCAGGCGAAAGATAGGGCGAATGTGCATCAAAGTAATTTAAAAACACAAAAAACGGCCGCTGATCCTTCTTTTTAGAGTACCAATCTAAAAAATCCTTATTAACCATGGCGGCGTCTTTATAAACAATAGTTTTTTGGGGACCAAACGTATTATTAATCTTCCTAAAGATTTTATGCCCGAAGTAAGAATTCAAAGCGAACATTCCGAGAGACCTGGGATAATCCTCATAATGTATAAAGCCACGGTTGATTCCATGACGGGATGTACAGAAAGTAAGATTGGCTATAAAGCCAGCAGTCGAATACCCTCTTTCACTTAAAACCTCGGCCAATGTTGGATAGGTGTCGTCTAATGGGTTTTGCCAACTCGCCGACAATTCGAATGGAAACCTGCCTGTAAGCAGACTGCCATGCGCCGGTAATGTCCACGGCGAAGGAGACCATGCTCTTTCAAAGGTTAAGCCGCTTTCGGCTAATTGCTCCAGTTGTGGTGACGTCTTCCGATCATAGCCATAAAGACTAAGGCTTTTTGAGCGCACCGTATCCAAAACGATCAGCAGAACATTAGATGCGTTTGGAGGGGGATCAGGCAGTTTCGCAATAGCATCACGCTCCGACCTGGTTTTCACAACATTTACTACCGTCGACAACCCGATGGCAACGATGACTAGCGCAATAACAGAACGACGAATAAGCAAACGAACAAAAGGTTTTGTTATAATAATAGAAGTAATTTGCAAAGCAAGACCGGCGGCAATTATCAACCATGCATAAATATGTACCTGGTAGGAAATCAACCTTAAGTGTGTAAACGCAAGAAATGCGATAATAAAAATCATCCGTCGAGGTGAGAAGAGCCCTGGCCACAACCGAGCTGCCAGGAACAGAGGGAGGCCGATAAGCGTGAACAAAACAGTATTGCTAACCAAAGGCATCCAAATAAGGTCGGAATGAAAGAAAGTTGGTTTTGTAAACAATAAACCGACCTCAAAAAAACCGCAGAGCAGCCCAAACCAGACGGCCACAACCAAGATCTGGAAGGAAGGAAGAGTAGGGCTGGTATCGAAAAACACCCTACGCCAGCTTATATTGTATTTTCTTATTAAGTTTGCCATATCGGCTTCTTTTTTAAATATACCCTAACCCTTTGAGCCGTTCGCGAATTTTCTCTTCATCGTCTTCTAAAGTAGCCGGAGCTGGTTGCGGTCTGGGCTCAGGAGTTCTGCTTTTGTTTTCAGGTTTTTGCTGCGTTGAAGTGGTCGGCATCTCGTCCAACAATGAATCTCCTTCCATGGCCGAACCTTTGGGAACTCCCAGAGCGGCCAGAATTGTCGGTGCCAGATCCATCAAATTCGCGGCCTCGCCATCAAAAGTACGATTCATAAAAAGTACTCCGGGAACAAGAGATGGATCAATGATATGATCGCCGCTCCATTTCTTTGTGTTATCCTCAAAATGGGCCTCCGGAACCCCACCTAATCCAGTAGCCCATGAAACGCGGTAGCCCTCATTGAAGTTGACCATTAAATCAGGTGATGCCGCAGCAAAAGCCCCGTTGTATATCTCTTCACGCGCAAGCACACTCCGAATCGCCATTCTGTCATGTTTTGCATCCGCCAAACCACTGAGTCCTGCCGCGATTGCTGCCCGGGTTGAGCTAACTTCGTCCACGGGTACGATTCCTTGTTCTTCACGGCCTTTAATATTCAAGTAAATACCGCTTAGTCCGAGCGCATAGGCTTTTGTGCGGCTCCAATCAACATTCGGGAAAAAATCGCCGTTTTCATCACCGGGTTTGATGCTGTTTTTCAGCGCCAAGAAGCCGTTATCATGCAGCCAGGTGTTTGTATGAAACCCACGCTGGAAACTGTTAAAACCGTGGTCGCTTAACACAATCGTCAGGGTTTGATCGTCAGCGTATTCGATGGCTTTGCCGACGATTTCATCGCAGGCCCGGTAATGATCCACAATGACCCGGCTCATCTCAGCCCGGAGATCGCCATTATTTGCCGCATGCCCAGCCTCACTGAAACGCCAAAACATGTGCTGAATGCGGTCGGATGTGTCAAACAGGCAGAAGAAAAGACCTTCCTTAAACCGCTCCAGTTCATAGAGCATCATTTTTTCACGTTCGAGCAGAACAATTTCACACTGCTGCAAATAGGCTGTCTCGTCGAACCGGCCGTTGTTTAAACCGGTATGATCT
>SMXC01000323.1 GCA_004356825.1 Caldithrix sp. | reverse complement strand
TTTGTACCTTCTTATGGCATTTTAGTATCAGACAATTGGTTCGTTTCTCTGGACGGGGACGACGATATTCTTCCGGATCTTTTCATCGGCCGGATACCGGTTGAGACTCCGGAACAGGCAGCCTTCGTTGTTGATAAAATTATTGCTTACGAAAACCTCTCCTTTGCTTCATGGGACAAAAAAATTGTTCTGCTAAATGGCGGCATCAATAATACTGAACAAACTATTTTCCGGTTTCAGGCCGACGCATTGATTGCAGATCAAATCGATACCGTCCCGCTTAAGGGCGAGGTTATAAGATTTGACAAAAATACAAATGAAGCCATAACCCAGGTTTTCCGGCGCACGGTGGCAGAGATAATAAATGAAGGGGTTCTCTGGGTAAATTTCATTGGCCATTCAGCGAGCTCGGTCTGGGACATCGATATCGGCCGGCCGGATGAATGGCAAAATGAGAATATTTTTCCTTTTGTGACCGGCATGTCCTGCCATTCGAGCCGGTTTGCAAATCCGAAAATAAACAGCCTGGCCGAGCATTTTTTCGTCAGCCCCATCGGTGCATCTGCTTATTGGGGCTCAACCGGCTTCGGCTACATTTCACAAGATTTTTTTCTCCTGGAGGGTCTTCTTATTGCCGTAAATCGGGACACGGTGCGAAGTATCGGCGCGGCGACAACTTTTGCTAAGTTACACCTTTGGCAGCGATTGGGCGCTCGGGAACGGAGCCGTTTTGTAATCGAGCAGTATGCCCTCATTGGTGATCCGGCTATGAATTTACGGATTCCCCGAAAACCCGAACTGGCCATAACTGCGGCTGCCATTGAAGTTGGTCAGGATTTGCTGCTGACCTCAGATTCCACCACCACCATTTCCGCAAAAGTTTATAATTACGGGCTTGTGCCTCTGGACAGTGTCGATGTCGGGTTTTCAGTGACCGGTCCGGATAATAGTACTGAGCCGTTAGAGGAGATCAGGATCCAATCTATCGAAATTGTTGATTCCGTTAGTGTTGTCTGGAACATTCCGCAGCAGCCCGGCTCATATCGCCTGCAAGTGGAAGTAGATCCTGAGAATCTAATCGAGGAAGAAGACGACTTCAACAATATTGCGGAAAAGGAAGTCGTGGTTTTTGCTTCAGATCTGACTTTAATTAAACCTTTGCAATTCGGAGTTGTGACCACAAGCAACCCTGAACTTTTGACCAATAATTCCAGAGTCGCGGCTGAGGAAATTTTGTATTATTTTGAACTTGATACCACCAACCGATTTAATAGCCCGGCATTGCAGCAATCGGGCTCGATTTCAGCGGGTGAATTGGTAACCAGCTGGCAGCCTACGTTATCAAAGTCCGGCTCATATTTTTGGCGCGTGCGAACATTTTATTCTCAAAATTTCGGTCCCTGGGCGGGCTCTTCATTTCATTACTCACCACAAAGTCCGTTTAATTGGCAGCAGTCCACTGGAGAACAATTTAGTCAAAACAATTTAAACAAAACCGTTTCGGAGTCGAGTGCTGTGGAATTGCAGCAAAATCAAATAGTTTACGAATTGCAATCTGCTGGATTTAGTGATGGGAATTATGTCCTGCTCGTAAGAAATAATGAAGTTTTGGGTCAAATTTTCAGAGGACATCTCATTGCAGTATTTGATGAAACGGACGGAAACCTGTTGTCGATTCAGAGTTTCGACACCTGGCTGGATGTTCTGAATGCCGAAGCAATGGCGCAATTTATTAACAACTTACCGGACGGACAAATTATTCTCGCCGCCATCAAAGATGAGGGCAGCCGTGCGATGACTGAAAACGCCTATTTGGCCTTGGAGCGTATCGGCAGCGCCATGACCCGCCAGGTCGGTAGTCGTGATTCCTGGGCGATTATCGGTAGGAAAGGCGCGGCAATCGGCAGCGTCCCGGAAGCTCTGCAGAAATCGGGCACAGGACCGGCTGCTGTTGCAGATACTCTATTCCGTTTTGCAAAACAGGGCCGGATGATTTCGACAGAAATTGGGCCGGCGCTGGAATGGCGTTCATCGAATTTTGACTTTAGTTCGGCCAGCCCTAATGACATCGAATTTGCAATTTTCGGTAGAAATAAAACTTCAGGACAGGTTGATACTCTTATCAGTGCGATTAGCGGAGTTCAGCAAGTCGATATATCTCAAATCGACGTCCAGGTGTATCCAAAGTTAAATTTAGGTATGACCCTCTATTCTGAAAATGGCCTGGTTTCCCCTCAGTTGAATTCCTGGTCGGTTGATTTTGTGCCGCCGCCTGACCTCGTGATTGGGGGAACTACATTTCAACTAAGCCAGGATACCGTACTGGTGGGCGATGAGATTGAACTCCGTTTCGATGTAGCGAATTTCGGTTTAAGTGCCAGCGGCAGTTTCGATATCCGTATTCTTGCAGAAGAATCGGCTGCAAACTCAACCCACCTTACTGTCATAAACTCGGGGAGCATTGGAATTGATGAGATCGCTCAATATGAATCAGTGATCGAGACTGATAATTTATTAGGGAGAGTAACCCTTTCAGTTCAGGCAGATATTCTTGACAAAATTCCGGAAATTAATGAGACCAACAATATCTTCACAACTACCTTTTGGGTGCTGCGAGATACCCTGGGTCCAAAGATTCGCGTTACTTTCGATGGCAGAGAAGTTGGCGAAGGAGAATTTGTTTCGATGAGTCCTCAGGTCATCGTTGAAATTCGTGATCGCGGCAGGCTCTCCGCTGCGGACTCATCTTTGGTGACTATGTTTCTGGATGGCGAGCGAATCGAATACGGCAGCGGCCCCGGCCAGGCCCGGTTTCTGCCGCAGCAAAACCCTGACGATCGCGAGTTGAAAGCGCTCGCTATTTTTGCTCCACTGCTTGACGAGGGAAATCATCGAATCGATGTGATCGCAAAAGATGCTTCGGGAAATGTTCAGAGTTTTGAAACCGGCTTTACTGTAAGTGCTGAGTTTTCTGTAAAGGATGTCATGAATTATCCGAACCCGTTTGTTGATTTCACAGACTTTACCTATGTTTTGACCCAGCCGGCTGAACAAGCCAGGATAAAGATTTTTACAATCGCCGGGCGCTTGATCCGACAATTGGAATTTGCTCCGACCGATGTTGGATTTAACCGGCTTGCGTGGGATGGTCTGGATAGCGACGGTGATCCCTTGAGCAATGGCGTTTACTTGTATAAAATTATCGTCCGCAAGGGGGATGAGCAAAAGGAGGTGCTGGAGAAACTTGTAATTATGAGATAGGCCTTGACTTTTTCCCCGAATATACTAAGTTATTTTCTACTTGCTTTCTTCCCTCAATAGCGGCAAACTTTAAAGTACAAATTAGGCCGCCACATCGCTCATCAGGCTGAAGGGAGGTGATACTGTACTGCTGGATTTGCTGATGAAACAGCCAGCTTTCAACGCTGGTACATGCTTTTGCTCATCTCAAAAAATGGAGATACACTTGCGAACAAAACAAGGCCAGTATTTCACAAACTAATAACTCTTAAATCAAAGTTAAGGAGGAGTGTCATGAAAAAGACCATGAGACTAACAACAAGTGTTACGGCAATATGTATTGCCGGTTTTTTGCTCTCATCGCCTCTGCTTGCGCAGGAGAGCCAGACAGACGCATCTAAAAAGGCTGAGGCTGAAATGGTGGATGCCTTCGGAACAGTTCCAGTAATGATGAAGGTTTTGCCAGATCATTTGCGTGCCGGCGCATGGGAATGGTTTAAAGCTACGCAAAGCCCGGATGCAGCCATTCCAGCGAAATATTCCGAACTCATCTCGCTCGGAGTCGCGTCACAGATTCCATGCGATTATTGCGTCTATGCACATACCACGATGGCAAAAATGCTCGGTGCCACCGATGCAGAGATTCAAGGGGCCGTTGCAAGCGCAGCAAATACGCGTCTCTGGAGCACTGTCTTGAATGGTGCTAATGTCCCGCTTGATGAATTCAAGAAAGAGTGGGACGGGATATTGGCGCATATCAAAAAGCAGAGTGAGGCTAAAGAAACCACGGAAAAGTAAGGGAAGAGGATTTCCGGTTTACTGACCTTTATGAACTCGACCGATGAGACACGATTTACGAATCATTGACGGGCAAATGAAGTCAGTAAATGTTTGATTAGCGTGGAATCAATGTGTCCTGACTGGTAGTCTTGATCAGGCTATTCCGCTCGTCAGCAGATTGCGCTAACAATCGTTTGCTCCTGACCGCGGGGCGCGGGTGCAATTTTCAGGTTAGTAGCTTCTCTCAAATTCCGTGGCAAATTGACGTTCTATGCTTGCAATCCCCGCGGCTGGAGTAAACGGGTCGTTCTGTTTTTTCAACACAATAAACGGAGGAGGGTTGGAACAATGGAAGTGCGTTTTTTAGTTGGCGACATCACTCAATTGGAAGTTGATGCAATCGTTAATCCTGCCAATTCTGAAGGTGAAATGGGCGGCGGGGTAGCCGCCGCGATTAAGAAGTCCGGGGGTAAAAAAATCGAGAAAGAGGCGATGGCACTGGCCCCCATTCCCCTTGGCCATGCCGTTGTTACATCCGCCGGTAAATTGAAATGTGAGTATGTAATTCACACACCGACGATGATGGTGCCAGTCCAGCGCACTTCTGCGGAAAAAATTCTCAGCGCAGTTACAGCAGCTCTTCAAGTTTCAAATGAATTGGGTATTAGCAAATTAGCTATCCCGGGAATGGGGTCGGGCACAGGAAGGGTTCCGATGCAGGAGGCGACAAAAGCGATTGCAGACGCAATCCGCAGATTCTCTACTTTATCACACACAATCAGTGAAATCATTTTTGTCGATAAAAACAAGGAATGGGTTCAGGCAATGGAAAACGACTGGAACTACACAACTCCGGCAATTGAGAATGAATGAAATTGATCAGACATTAAAAATGCTTGGGTTTGCGCACCGTGCCCGTAAGCTCTCCCTTGGTATGACCTCAACCCTGAGTTTACTGAAGAAAGGAAAAACCCACGCCATCATTTTGGCGTCTGACGTTTCCCAAAATGCCGATCGGAAGTTTCAGACCTTAGCTGTTCAAGGAAGAGTCCCAATTTTTCGATGTGGTACTAAAAGTCAATTCGGTCGTTTTTTTGGCAGAGAGGAAGTGGGGATTATCGGAATTGGCGACGCGGCGTTTGCAAAGGCGATTCAGAAGATTTTCGGCTGATTTGTGGATAATGTCTTTCAACAAAAAAATAAAATTCGTTCCAGAATCGAATCGCAGAGAAGAAGCCTTGCCGGCGAATCGATTGTTTTGCAAAGTTCAAAAATCATCTCCTTCCTAAAAGAAACTCCTGAATACCAAGCAGCAAAAATCGTTCACTGTTTTGTCGCCTGGCGTAACGAGGTTAACACGCATCAGTTGATTGAAGAGATTCTGGCGACCGGCCGGCGTGTCATCGTTCCGGTCACTGATTTGTCCAGCCACGCCTTGTTGCACTCCGAAATTAAAAGTTTCGATGAATTAAAAAAGGGAACGTTCGGGATCCTGGAACCGCCTCAAGATCGGTTTCGAAAGGTCAGGATATCTGAATTCGATTTGGTTATTGTCCCCGGGATCGCATTTGATTTGACGGGCCATCGGATTGGTTTTGGGGGTGGGTTTTATGATGGCTTCCTGGGTAGTATAACAGCAACGAAAATTGCATTGGCTTATGAATTTCAAATCGTTGATGAGATACCGACGCGAGCCGAAGATGTAAAAATAGATATTTTGGTTACTGAAAAAAGCGTTTACAGGTTTGGGGATTAGAAATGGACTAAGGCGTAAGGAAATAAGGTGTAAGGCCTAAGGGAATAAGGTGTAAGGTCTAAGGTCTAAAGGGAATAGAGTCTAAAGAAGAGGTGGGCGGGGTTGCGCCCTATTTCCTTATGTCCTTATTCCCTGAATTTCGGAGCTGTATTTGCAGTAAAATCAATCTTTTACAAAAAACAACGCAAAAAGATGAGAGAGATTCACCATCTACTCTATCAGGCGCTTATAGTTAACACTAAACGAAACCTCGCCTTGAATTGTAAACGCAGCTGTGTTTTCATCGTGTCTTATCAGATTTGAACGCCAGTCTTTTATTTCACCGTTACTGCCAAATGAGCGCCACTCGTGCTT
>SMXC01000322.1 GCA_004356825.1 Caldithrix sp. | reverse complement strand
TTCCCTCTTCAACAAAAGGCGGAACATACCCAGGTACTTTTGGATTGGGGGTAACCACAACGGTATTGACGTCGGTACCAATGACATTGCCAAATGCGTCAATGTCAACAATAGATGAACACTCCGAAGGGGGGAGGCCGCCGGTACCGAGGTCCGGGGCGCCTCTATCGTATGACACAACCGCGTAGTAGTAAGTTTGTCCATTTTCTACCGTGCTGTCGATAAAGGAGTGCTGCAAGCCGGAGTCGGTTCCGAGGTCAAAAGCGACGCCGTTGACGCCGACCGGATCCGGACCTTTGATGCCGTTTACAAGGTCGAAGGTAGCAATTGCGGTTCTGAAAGTCGGATTTCCAAAAGCATCGGTGATGATTTTGGACTCTAGAAAGGCCGGCTCTGTACTGCGGTAAATTTTGTACCCTTCAAAATCTTTCACGCCGGCACGACCGGTCTCCGCGTCGTTTAAGAACAGATCGATGGAGTCTTCTGCCTGGCGGTCCCAGTATAAGGTCACTCTGCCGTCTCCTGGCACCGCGGTCACAAAGGGCTTCAGCGGTGGTTTGGCAAAATTGAAGTTGGCATTGAAAATGCCCTGCACAGTTTGCTTGTTTCTCAGCAGATCGTCGAGATTTTCGCCAAAGACCATAGCGATTGAGAAAGACTGGTTGGTGCCTTTGGGCAGCGGGAACCCCCCGGAACTATAAAAAAGGCTGGTCTGAGAGTTTTGTATCTCGACATTATTCTTTTTTTCGCTAAAGATCTCCCAAATCTGTTCGTCACTTCTGGGGCCCAGCCCGCCGGTGACAAAGATCCAAGTGCTGGTGAGTCCAAGCTGATCGGATTCATCCACATCGGTTGCGTCGAAATTAGGCTCCCCGGCCGTTGGCATGCCATCTCCCTCACCAAAATCGCGCCCCGGATAACCGGGAGCCAGGTTGCTGATGCCGTCGGCGCCAACATCACTGTTCAAGGGCTCATCGCCCGGGTCCCAGACGCCATTGCCATTGAAATCAGAAAAAGCGACCCAATCCAGGTCTTCGTCTCCGGTCCAGATAGTGCCGGACGCTACCGCCGGAAATTCATTGACTTTGAGACCGAAGAAACTCTCCAGCTTGGGGACGTTGTAGTTGGATTGGATATATGACAAAATCTCAGTCTCTCCGACGATTTTCTCGCCGGGTCCGCTTGCCCGGCTGTCATCAATGAAACCGTCTTCATCGTCATCCAGGCCATTAAACGGGTTGCCGGGGCTTTCTAAATAAGCGAAGCCGGCGTAAGCGGTGGGTGAGAATCCGGTATTGCCCTCATTATCTGTATCAAACCCCCAGGTGATATCCAGGAACTGGTCGAAAAAAGCGCTGTCGTCGTCCGAGTCGCCAATGCCGCCGATACCATAATCGAATAGGGCGCCCAGGAACACTTTGGGTTCCTGCCCGGCAGGAACCACCCCCAGGTCGAAAGAAGAAATGTTGAAAAGTTGGTACAAGATAAATACGATATCTTCGGCTAATACTTGCGACCACTGTAAAGCTCTGACTTTAATCAGCGTTCCCAGTCCACCGCGGTCGGGCTCACTGGGGATGGGTAGGTAATTAAATTCTTTATCCTGGGCGTCATCTACGACAAATAACGTTTCCAGGTCAGCATTGAACTGGTTCTTGCCAAAAAAGCCGTTCCAGGCCCCCCGCCATCCGGGATCATCCGCAAACTCAGGCCCAAACTTATCCGGCCAGACGTCAGGCCAGGAATCGGGTTTATTGCTCATGGCGGGCGTAATATTTGAGCCGAAAGGAAAAGGACCACGCTCAAAGTTTTTGCCATCCCAACCCGGGCGCGGCTCATACCCCCAGGGCGTGCCATCCGGTCCGGAATCTATGGCTTCACGATAACCAACTATCGCCGGGTGCACCACATTACCATCCAGGTCTACAATTTCCGTTGACACAATAGGCGTCACCCCTTCTACATAAGTATGTCCAGTTCCCTTTGGCCATTCCGAAGGGGAAGGGTTGGTCGGCCAGTTGCCGAACATGCCATAATTTATGAAGGGTGTATTGACCAGGTTGCCATTCATCTGACCCCACTTTCTAAAAGTGCGGTTGCCAAAAACCCCCGGCTGCGGGTCGTTGTCTGCACCTTGCGCCCAAACCTGTGAGCTAACGATCGCGCTTAGAAATAAGGCGGGGAAAATACCGAATAGAAACTTTCGAGGCATTTCAAATCCTCCATCCTATGGTTAAGTTGATCCTGAGCAGGATTATGACACCTGCAACGTTCTCTAAAATAACATCGCGACATAACTCTGACAGCGTTCAAAACCCTGTCAGAGTTCAATTTTTATTCGAAGCTAATTCACATACTTACTAACATTTCTCACTTGCGTATCTCTATCATCTAAACAAAAACTTAGATGTCATTCCTTCGGCTGTGCTCAGTACATGTCCGGGCACAAGACCCAGAGTTCTTTGTTTTCTGTAACAAATTATCTGGGCAAAGAATCTGCTACGCCTGCGAAGATTCTTCGCGCCAAACACGGTTGCGTAGGGGCAAAACATTCATTACTTCGCGCACAGACGTCCTCCTGAGTTTATCGAAGGAATGACGTACTTGCGAAGTGAAAATATAAGTTAAGAATATTCATAATAAATCGCAATAAATATTTAGTCTTTAAAAAAAATCTCGCGTGCATTGCGATAAAGTTTTGTTTATTTTATGACCGCAAATTTGCCAACTTTTTGCCCGACACCATCCACTTCTACGTGATAGACATAGATGCCGAATGCGATATCCAATCCTTCTCTCGTCCGCATATCCCAGGAATGAGCGCCTTTAAATCCGGCAAAATCATCGTCTACGGTGCTGTCATGTTCAATGACGTCCACGAGCTGGCCGGCAATTGTAAAGATACGGATAGTGGCCTGCTGGGGCAGGTGAATGAAGAAGAGCTTTCTTTCTCCACGGCCGCTTTGCTGAAAATTCCTGCGTTCCCAGGATGCTGCGGCAATATATGGATTGGGCACGACTGCGATCTGATCCAGACCGGCCTTGACCGCCGTTTGATTAGCCGAGGCCTTCCGGGTGGTAAATTTAAAGGTGTCGCCACTGCTGAAAGGCTTTTGGGTTGCCAGCAAAAATACGTCGCCGGCCGTTGGCGCAACACCTCCCCCGGGGTCTCGTATCGTCATTCTCCAAATCTCCCGGCGGCTGCCATCAATCGTCTCCTGGATATCGATGAAATTTCCAGACTTCCACTCACCCCGGCCTTGAAAACGAAATTCAACCTTACGGTCCTCCGTGACATTCCAGACGATGAAATTGGCCGGCCGGCCATTGGTAGCAGTTTCTACGGCTTCAGCGGCGAATCTGATTTCATAGTCGGCCGGATAGAGAATCTGCGAGTCGAAGTTGGCACCGGTAAGTCTTATTTCAAATTCGAAGTTGCTGTTTCCGGCAATCCAGGCCGTTGCAGCCGGGTCCAGCCGGGTTTGATCGTTGTCGATAACCATACTCAGGCCGTCAAATACCGGGCCCTCATTGGCGATATTCAGAGCAGTGCTTTGGCTGATTTTCAGGTTTTGTGCACCCTGGGTCACCTCCGTCACCGAGTAAGATGTCGTCAGGAAGATCTGCGCCGGCGTTAACGTGCTGGCGTCGAAGGGGACCAGTTCATCCGAACTTTGGAACGTGACGTAGTAAGTGCGATCTGCCACCAAGCGCTCATCGATGATCCGTATCCCGGCAATGCCCCCGGTGCCGATGACATCGGAGCCGCTAATCAGATTCCCAACCGGTCTCAGGCTTCCCTCTTCAACAAAAGGCGGAACATACCCGGGTACTTTTGGATTGGGGGTAACCACAACGGTATTGACGTCGGTACCAATGACATTGCCAAATGCGTCAATGTCAACAATAGATGAACACTCCGAAGGGGGGAGGCCGCTTGTGCCAAGCTCCGGCGCTCCACGATCGTATGACACCACCGCGTAGTAGTAAGTTTGTCCATTTTCAGCAGTTGAGTCAACAAACGAGTGCTGTAAACCCGAATCATTACCCAGGTTAAAAGAGATGCCGTTGACGCCGACCGGGTCCGGGCCTTCAATGCCGTTTTTTAGATCAAACGTGGCAAGCGCTATTTTAAACGTTGGATTTCCAAAAGCATCGGTGATGATTTTTGACTCTAGAAAGGCCGGCTCTGTACTGCGGTAAATTTTATACCCCTCAAAATCTTTCACACCCGGACGGCCGGTTTCAGGATTGATCAAGAAAAGGTCTACCGATTCTTCAGCTCGCCGGTCCCAATAGAGAGTGACCTTGCCATCGCCGGGCACTGCGGAGACAAATGGCTTCAAGGGCGGTTTGGCAAAATTATAATTGGCATTAAAGATTGCTTGCACAGTAATTTTATTTCTGAAAAGATCATCGAGATTCTCGCCAAAAAGCATCGCAATAGAAAATGATTGGCTGCTTCCTTTTGGCAGAAAAAAGCCCCCGGAACTGTAGAGCAGACTTGCTAAGGAATTTTGAATATCTGTAATAAATCTTTTGTTGCTAAAGGAGTCCCAGATTAAGTCATCATCTTTCGGCGCAATTTGGTGCGTCACAAATATATGAACGCCGGTAAGGCCAATCTGATCTGATTCGTCCAGATCCGTCGCATCGAAATTCGGTTCGCCGGCAGTTGGTTGGCCGTCGCCTTCGCCAAAATCGGGGCCAGGATAACCTGGGTCCACATTGCTGATGCCATCGGCGCCCACGTCTTTGTTGAGCGGCTCGTCGGTGGCATCCCATCGGCCGTTGCCGTTCAAATCGGAGAAACCCACCCAGTCCAGATCCTCATCTCCGGTCCATACAACCCCTGATTCGACCGCCGGGAACTCTTCGATTTCTAAACCAAAAAACTTCTTGAGTTTCACAATGTCATAATTGGCTTGAATATAGTTGGTGATATTGTCGATTCCTTCGATTTTATCGCCTGGCCCACTTGCCCGGCTTTCATCAATGAAACCATCTTCATCGTTGTCTTCATTATCGAATGGACTACCCGGACTTTCCAGGAAAGCGAATCCGGCAAAAGCGGTGGGGGAAAAACCGGTATTGCCCGTATTATCACTATCAAACCCGTAGCTGATATCGATGAATGTGTCAAAAAACGCGCTGTCGTCGGCAGAATCTCCCAAACCGCCAATGCCATAGTCAAACATCGCTCCAAAGTAAACTTTCGGTTCCGTACCGGCCGGAACCGTACCGAGATCGAAAGCAGATATGTTGTAAATTTTGTATAACCAGAAAACCACATCCTCGGCCAACACCTGCGACCACTGCAGCCCTCTAACGGTCACCATGGTTCCGAGACCGCCGCGGTCCGGATCGCTCGGGTCAGGCAGGTAATTAAACTCCCGGTCCGGGGCGTCATCCATCACAAAAAACGTTTCAAGGTCGGCGTTGAATTGATTTTTGCCAAAAAATCCGTTCCAGGCGCCCGGCCATCCCGGGTCGTCGGTAAATTCAGGGCCGAATTTATCCGGCCAGACAACCGGCCAGGAATCGGGTTTGTTGCTCATAGCAGGCGTGATGTTCCGGCCAAAAGGAAACGGTCCGCGCTCAAAATTCTTGCCATCCCAACCTGGACGCGGCTCGTATCCCCACGGGGTGCCGTCAGGGCCAAAGTCGATATCCTCACGATAACCGACTTCTGCGATATGGACCACGTTGCCGTCGAGATCGACTACCTCGGCAATAACGATGGGCGTGGCGCCCTCCACATAAGTATGACCACTGCCTTTCGGCCACTCCGACGGATCTGGATTATTCGGCCAATTGCCTGCCATGCCGTAATTTATGAAGGGAGTGTTTACCAAATTACCATTCATCTGACCCCATTTCCTGAAAGCTCGCTCGCCTAAAACCCCGGGTTGAGGATCCCCGTTTGCGCCTTGCGCCCTAACCTGTAGGCTGACAATCGCGATTAGAAATAAAGCGAAAAAAATAACGAATATAAGCTTTAGAGGCATTTCAAATCCTCCATCCTTGCATAACCCTGACGAGACTGTCGATTAAGTCGGGCCCGAAATTCCTCAAAAATAGCGAACTCCATATCTGGCCTGTAAGCCACAATCTCGACCTGTTTCACCATTTTAGTATTGTGTTTTTAGCGCCTTTTTGTGTTGATTTCCAAATCTGGACCTTTTTCGACAGTCTCAACAGGGTTTCAAACCCTGTCAGAGTTCGATTTACATTCGAAATTAATTAACATATTTACGAATCAATCCACTAGAAACCAACCTTGAATCCCAGTTGGACCCGGCGTGGTTCAGAGAAGAAATCCGGTCTTAAAAAAAATTCCTCCAGAGTATTTAACCCTAAAGCTCCTCCGGTACTAAAAATAGAGAGCGTGCGATCAGCGTCTCCGGTATCGGCAAACACCTCGTTCTCGTTTCTCCGGTCCAACACGTTGAATATCTTTGCAAAAAAAGTGTACCTGAGGCCGGCAACGTGAATATGTTTGCTCGCTTGCAGGTCAAAATTCAATTGGAAAGGCTTGCGCTCGGAATTCTCAAATGTTTCCCGGAATCCCCTTGTTGCCCTTGACGTGGGCGTGTACGGCAAGCCGCTGCCCATTTTTCCGATCAAGCCGACCGACCAACTCTTCGGTTGACCAAAGTTGACGCTCAGATTGACCGTGTGGGTTTGATCCCAATCCAGCGGAACCGTTTGAATTTCGCTTTCCGTAGGGGGAACACTGGCCGCGTCCGAGAACTGGTCTTGCGGATCAGAGGCGTTGCCCTCGGCGACTTGAAAGGTATAGTCGAAGAATACGCTGAGATTTTTTCGGCGCAGTGACAGCGAGGTGGAAATGCCCACAACATTGCCAAAATCGAGATTGATAAACCGGGCGTACTTTTCATCGGCGGCAAGAATTTCCGTGCCAATGAGATTGTTAATGTCTTTGTAATAGGTCGTCAACGAGAAGCCAATGTCGTCGCCAAATTGTTGCTGTAAACCCAGTTCATAATTAATGGTTTTCTCATTCTTCAAATCCGCGTTGCCCATGACTGTGGTGACTCTGCCACTCACTCTCTTATCGATCTCAAATTCCGGGTTCAGGTAGAGCAGCTCAAAATTCGGCCTTTGAAAAAAGAAGCCGTAAGAAAAATGAACGGCGCCCCGGTCGCTGATAGGATAAGAGATGCCAAAGCGAGGACTGATTTGGCTCTTGACTGAAGAACTGGTAACTTCACCACGCTTATAACTCCCGTTCGGATCGCTTAAATCATTGGGGATGACGCCCTTAGCGGCAAGATAGTCATAGCGCACGCCGATGTTGACAATCATGTTGTCAAGCTCAATTTTATCCTGGAGATAGCCGGAAAACTCAATGGGCTTATGCTCATATGTGTTGTGGTTAAATGTGGAGTCGTGAGGGATATGGGGGACAAATATACCAAAGGCATCTTCGGGATTATGGATGATTTCAAATTCTTCGAAGGACAGATCGTAGCGCTTGAAGTCCACCCCGACTTTGATTTGATGCACTTTGTTCACTTGACTTGTCAGATCGAACTTGGTCAGAAAAATCTGGGTGTTTCTATATTCGTGCCACATACCGGCGCCACCGGTAAGAAATCCACCCTGACCGGAGACCCCCAGCAGGTTCAGTTTTGGGTCGGGATACCGCTCATCAAACGGATCTTCAAAAACAAATTCTTTGAAATCGAAAGAGCTATAGGAGAATTTGACCGTGTAAAAGGTTGACGCGCTCAAAGTATGACTGATAGAGGGCGTGATGGTATAATCTTTTCTCTCCTGTCGATAATATCCATCCGGATTGAGCCGGAAAAAATGGGCATGATTTCGACCTCGTTCCTTCAGATCCCGAATCTCATCAAACTCACGCTGTTCAATGTCATCCCAAATAAAGCCGAGACGAAATTTAACCAGAGGAGTGATGTTAAAGGATAGATTATTGTGGGAAGATATTTTTCGAAAAGAATTCATAGAAACTTTCTTACCATCTCCGCTCGCATTAAAAACAGACTGGTCGAAGTTAGGGGCTGGGATGATGAGCGACGAATCAGACGGATTGAACACCCGTGTGCCATAGAGCCAGCCGTCACTATCCAAATACCGTACAGAAGAAAAGAATTTGACCCTGCCGCCGGTAAGGGGAACCGGCCCGCTCAAATTTCCTTGTAGGTTAAAAATATCTGTTGGGCTGATGTCGTCAATATTGTCGAAGACGTTGTCAGCATCGAACTGCCTGATATTGTTTAAATTGTCATCTTTGAAGCTAATGTAGTCTCCGCCATAGAACGACACCTCACCGTGATAATCGTCACCGCCTTCCTTACTCACAATATCTACAACACCGGAAAGCGCCTGGCCATATTCCGCGTTGAACCCGCCGGCAATGACCTGTATTTGCTCTATGGCATCATTCTCAATTTCAAGAGAACGCGAACCATCAAAGGGGTCCACGATTGGCACCCCATCCAGCAGGTAGATAATTTCACTGCTTCTTCCTCCTCGAATATGCAGCTCGCCATCTGCACCCGTGGTGATCCCAGCTTGCAATTGCAAAATATCATTCAACTCTTGCACTGCCATTTGTTGAATCTCTTCACTCCTGATGATCTCAACCGTTGCAGTCAGATCTTTTTGCACAATGGGCACCGATGCCGTGATGATGATCTCCTCCATTGCCAGCGCCTCTTCGGAGAGTTGGACGTCTATCCTCGTTGTCAGATCGACGGAAACCTTCACGTTAACAACTTTTTGGGGAGCGTAGCCGATCATGGAAACCTTGAGCGCATAGGTCCCGGGCGAAATGTTTAAAATGACATACTCCCCTTCTAAATCGGTTGCAGCACCCATGTTCGTACCTTCAATAACAACATTGACGCCTGGCAGTGGCTCGTTGGTCGCGCTGTCGATAATTTTTCCTGAAATTTTACCGGTCTGTCCGGCCCAAATCGAGACGGGAGACAATGCAATCAGAATGCTCCCATTCAAACACAGGATTAGAAAAAACATCCGTCTGACTCGCATACACCCTCCTTAAAGCGTTTGAATTTATGGCTTGCAGGATTCCTGAAAAAAGTATTAACAGCCCAATAGCAGGTTGACTTAAAACAGAGACAAATCCGCTAAATAGTTATCTTGTAACCACTGAATATCTCTTTGATCGCCAAAGTAAAAGCACCCACCAGGCTCGACCGTTCTTTTAGAGAGGTGGGAATAATTTTTCTGCTCACATTTTGTTCAAAAAAAACTCTGCTTCGGATTTCTTTAATAATTTCCGGGTAGATCAAATCCCAGGCTGAGGTTATGACCCCACCCAAAACGACAATCGCAGGATAAATTCCTTTAATAATGTTTGAAATTCCAATGCCGAGGTAACGTCCGGTTTCTCGAATTGCTGAAATTGCATCTTCATCTCCGTTAAAAGCAGCGGTAATAATCTTTTGCATCTCCAGGATGGGACTACCATCGAAGGATTTCTTTTTCAAAGCGTAGAATCTTTGTACGGTCGCATGGTTAGACGCATAGAGTTCCCAGCAGCCTCTGTTGCCACAGACACAAAGACGACCATCAGCTTCTATGGTCGTATGGCCAAATTGGCCAGCCAAATTATACGACCCTTGCACGAGTTTGCCTTCAAAAATAACTCCTGTACCAATCTCCTTCCGAAATGAACACCCTGTTTGAATTGTTTTCGAGGGCATTTCCAAACCACTGTTCAGCGAGAGCGGATGCATTCGCTTCATTTTCGATTATAACACTTTCATGATGATTTTTAAAAATTACTTCTTTATAAATTTTTTTAATATTAATATTCTTCCACTCAAGGTCCGGAGCAACGAAGACTTTACCGCTTGCGCCATCAACAATTCCTGGCACACTTATGCCGATGCTTTTCAAGTTCGGGCAGCCAAGGCCGGCCTTTAATTCAAGTAATTCAAGCAGACAGGTGCGAATAAAATCCTCCGGATGCTTGTTCTCTGTCTTGATGGTTTTCTTTTGCAGGATATTCGCTTCAATATCGCCAATGGCAACGTAGGTATAGTTGGGAACAAAATCAATAGCACCGATAAAATAATCCTGTCGATTCAGCTGCAGCAGGATAGGCTTTCTGCCACCGGTAGATTCACCGTTGCGGGTTTCATAGATAAGTTTCTCTTCAAGAAGCTCACGAACAATGCTTGAAACTGTACTCTTGTTCAAATCGCTCAGTTTTGAAAGAACCACCCGTGAGACCGGTTGTCTTTCGCGAACCAGATTAAGAACGGCGGATCGGTTAATGTTACGGACTATTTTATGATTTCCGCTGATAAAGTTGTCTGCGTCAAGTTTACCCAAGGCGGACAGTTTTCAGTTTGGTGATGAGAATAAAGAAATGAAAGTTCGGAATATTCTAAGTTTGTTGTTGCAACCAACAAAGATTGAGCAAAAAAAATTTCCATATTTTAACATACTCGTTTTAAAAAAAAATGTGGGGAACAATCATAGCTGAAATTGATAAAAGAATAACGAATAATATATAAGAAAATTAACTTTTGTCAAGTCTTTTTTTACATTACTTTAACTTTAATGGACAAATTATGCTGCGTGTTTCAAATTTAATTCTAATCATCCTTATCATTTTTGCTATCTCGAATTGCGAAAAAGCAAAGGCACCGGAATCCGTAGTCGCCCTGGTAGGAAATGACCCGATTCATGGCAAAATCAGCGAAAAGGATTTTGTTTATAGTTATGAACTGACCCCTGCACTCGCCACCAGTTTGACCGGTTTAGCCGCTAAGAAAGCGCATCTCGACCAGATGATTGATAAAAAGCTGATGGCGCTTGAAGGCCTAAAACGAGGCCTCGACCAGGATGAAAAAGTATTCATTCCGTTAAAATGGTATGAAGAAAAAGCTGTCAGACAACAACTTTACCGCGAAGTAGTTCAAGGAAAGGTGAAAATTACGGACGAGGAACTGAGAGAGGCATTCGTAAAATCGGAGACGACTGTCCGAGTGCGCCACTTGCCTGCCAAAACCCGGGAAGATGCAATGCAATTCAGAGAAAAACTTCTAAATGGCGGAAGTTTCTATGATTTGGCCGGGAGGGCGTTCAAAGATTCAGTCCTTGCAGGCAATGGCGGTGACCTGGGCTATTTCAGCTTCGGAGACATGGATGAAGCCATTGAACAAGCGGCCTTTTCTCTGAAGATTGGTCAAATTTCAGAGCCCGTGAAGTCCAAATGGGCTTATCACATTATAAGAGTAGAGGCAAGAAAGCAAAATGCTATCCTTACCGAAAATCAATTCGCAAGGAGCAAGTATAAACTGGGAAAAATCATTCGTCGACGAAAAGAAACCGGGATAGCTGATAAATACATTAAAGATTTTATGAATCCCTGGCATGTTCGCGTCTACGGGCCTTCGATTCTTTTTCTGCTGGACAAGGCGAAAAATGAAACGCCTCTGCAACCTGCAGAGGCGTCAAAACTCCGGGATTCTGAAATAGGAAAAATCAGGCACCGTGTAGAACAACATCTGCAAGAGGTGATTGTAGAGTTTGATGGTGGGCAGTGGACAATTGGAGACTTCCTGGAAAGGTTGAAATCAGTTCATCCTGACGCCAGACCTACCATGACCAGTAGAGGAAATCTAAAGGATGTGGTAGCCAGAATGGTCAGGGATGAGTTTCTGGCGCAGGAAGGTTACCGCAGAGGATTGCAAGAGAGCGAATATGTACAAGAAGAAGTTCGACATTGGCAAGAAGATCTGCTTTTCAACAGAATGCGCAAAATGCTCTTGGACACAGTGAAAGTGTCTGAAAACGAACTGAATGATTTCTATGCTAAAAACAGGGGAAAGTATGTTGAGCCGGTAAGGGTCAATATTCGGGAAATATTCATAAACGATGAAAGTCTCGCCAAGGATCTTCTACAGCGTATCAAGAGAGGAGAAAACTTTGACGAGCTAGCCAAGAAAAATTCCTTGCGAAAGTGGGCGGCATCGAAGGGAGGTGAGTTCGGTTTTTTTGGAGCGGGAATGCACGGTAAAGTCGGCAAGATAGCTTTGGCAAAGAACGCGGGTGACCTTGCCGGGCCTTATGAAATA
>SMXC01000321.1 GCA_004356825.1 Caldithrix sp. | reverse complement strand
TCTAATTTCACCGTGTCTTTTGGCTTCGGCGCTTTTTCTTCTGACATGAAACTCAGCCTCCTCGGAGATATTTTGTGACTATTTTTTTTATGTCTAGATAAACTTAACAAGATTAGGCAGGAAAAGCAAGGGAAATGTAATGATAAAGAAGTTGTAAAAAACAATAGAGCGAAGGTGTCTCGCCGAGCGTTTTCTCGAAGTTCAGCGCTTGGCAATCCTCGGCGGGACGCCTTCGGACTCATGTTTTTTGACTTTGCGACGGCCTCTTTATTCTAATGCTCACTATTTCAAAAATAGCATTTTCCGCACTTGTACAAATGAGCCCGCTTCAATTCGATAAAAGTACAAGCCACTCGTGACTGGTTTTCCCAAATCGCTTCTGCCATCCCATTCAACGGTATGAAAATTAGCGCTCAGGTGTTCATTTATTAACGTACGGACCTTCTGTCCCAGGGCATTGAAAATTTCCAGTTTAACTTGCTGGTTACTGTGGGAAACAGGAATGGCGTAACTGATTATAGTTGAGGGGTTGAATGGATTTGGATAATTTTGACCCAGTGCAAAAGTCATTGGTAAATTTACAGTCTCACCCCGGACGCTGGTTACGACCGCCGATATTTCATTCGAGGGAGCACTTTCCCCCAAATCATAAACCGTTGTGATCTGGTAGAAAAAGGTATTTGCCGCCAGATTTTGATCTGTAAATGACGGGGTTCTAAAACCAACATTTGCAATAGCACTTCCCGAACTCACGGCATTTGAAGTCTCGGAACGATAAATGTTGAAAGATTGCAATGAGGGTCCGGTACCGGGAATATCGCCGTTTACAATGAGATTGTATGGGGACGAGGTCGGCCCGGCAGGACTTGGGTCATAAATCGCAACCCCGATCATGTATGAGCCTGGCGGCAAACTGGGGAGATTAATGGTCTCATCAGTAGCAGCGCCCCGGTCTTCAGTGGTCGGACCGGCAATAATAACAGTAATCGGATTGTCAAAGAGCCACAGATCCAAATCTGAGACTGCTCCTTTCATACTTATATTCAGCCCCGCTGATTCCGTTCTAACGACATACAGGTCCTCAATATCATCCATACTTCCATTTCTAAAAGTAACGGTAAGGCCGCTTTGATCACTAACTTCAGCATTTCCACTTACCAAGATTGGCGCTGGTCCTGCCAAATCCTGGGCTTGCCCTGAACTGCTATTGGGTTCGTTTTCGGAAACTCGGGGCGGTTCCCAGTTCAATTCAACTTTATCTTTAAAACCATCACTCGCTGCTAAGTTTACCGGAGAGGGCAGCTCTAATCCAACCTCTATCGACACTGCATAAAAAAAACCTGCGCCACCACTGCTATCCAAATCGGCAATTGCCAGAAAGTATGTTCCGTCGGAAGGCAGGGTCGTTTGCAGAATGGAACCGTTTTCAGTCTCTAAAACCGTCGTTCCATCTGTATCAAACAAAGTGACAACAGGAGACAAAAATGAAATGACGACTGGATCCAAAAGGCCAACGTCAGCCAGGAAAACCTGGGCCGCTAGAAAATCGCCGGCTTGCGCGTTAAAGGAATAAAAGTCAATATCACCTTTTAAGTCTATAGCGGCAATAAGTTTTTCATCAACCTCGAGAGGCGTTGCCTGGGAAATTTCATTGTTTGGCTCAAAAGCCGGCGAGAAAGTATCCAGGTGAAGTTCATAAAAATAACTTGGGCCGCCCAGCGGTTGACCGTTTGCAACATTCTCCCAAACATCCATCACTAAAAAGTAATTGCCATCTGCGGGCAAAACAGTCTGCAGCTTGGGATCATCCCCGAATCCGGAAAACTCATCATCGTGAACCGTAATTGGAGTGCCGTTGCCATCTAATAAAGTTAAGAATCCATCTAACATTGATCCGTGGGTTTGGGCGGCGATATCAACCTGAATTGTATCTCCCGCAGATCCGGTAAACTCATAATAATCCAGCTCGCCGGCAGGAGCTATAACAGCCTTCATTGTTTCACCATAGGAAATTGGAGTGGCGTTTGCCAGATCATCATTCGGTTCCAAGTTATCCGGGCCCAGGTTGTCACCGGTCAATTGCAAACTCATTTCCCAATTTGCCGCATCAACACTTCGATCAGGACTTCCAATATCAGGAGCGGTATTTGTTTCTTGAAAAGTAATTCCATCTGAAGAGAACAAGTTACCCGGAACATAGCCGAACTCAAACCCGCCTCTGCCAATCCGGCCTGCGTCTGCTCCAATCGCCGGCCCACCGCCGCTGCCAGATGCAGCAACTGCCTCACCCGGTGGAAATTGTACCACGACGAAAATATCTTCAAGGCTGGTACGGGTTACGCCTGTGGGTACAGTAATCAAACTACGCTCTGGCCCGGTGACATCATTAACCTCCGCCAGAGGATTATCTAAGTCAGGCTGGTCAGAAGCATTGGCGGTGGTCAACAGGACTCTGGGCCACACGGTTAGATTATCGTTATTAAAAAACTTGAACGAAGATATAGTAAATGGCGTATGGACGCTTGCCGGAATCGAGTACCGTACCGCGGCATAATCATTAGGACCATTTGGGGTATTGAAACGAGTAATTAGAGATTGGACGCTAAGGATGAATTCTGTGTTATTGTCAGATTTGTCCAACTGCACTAATTTACTTTCGTCGTTGAAAATAATATCGATCCCCGAGACCGTGCCAGTAGCAGTAACAACAGTAAAGTCCAGAGGCTGATCGCTGCCGGCATCGCTTGATTCGTTGGCACCGTTAAAAAATTCCTCAGGGCCGGGCAACGCAACCGGGGGATCCAGCGGTGGAACGCGCGAACCTGCCACAAATCGCGAATTGATATTGACCACTTCAATGGTATAAGATGCGCCGCTTGTTAAGCCATTTAACTGATAGGTGCCGAAAGTGGACGGGTCTTGTGGATTCCTCAGTAAACCCGTAACCCATGAGGATACGTCCAGGAAGGGATCGTTGGCATTGCGGGCTATGATATTTGCACCGCGAAAACCATTTATGCCGTCATTTTCATAAACCGTGCCTTCAATCTTTCCAAACCCCGCGGGGAAACCACCTGCGGGATAGAGTATAGAAACGGTTCGGATATCATCCGTGGTTGGACCCGTTGGTTCTCCCGGAATACCCAGAGCAATGGGAAACATAATGCTCAAAGACGCCGCAGGCGGAGGTCCGTAAGTAACAAATCCGGGATCATCCCGGTCGCCGAGAAAATAGTGTCCATTTATTTGAGTATGGCTCAGATTCAAGTAATGTCCAAACTCATGCGCCATAACTCCGCCAAAAGATTCAACTGTGGTTTCATTGCCATCAGCTGTATCGCCATCGATGTGATCACCGTTAAAAAACGCAAGTCCTTCGCGGATAACAAAAGGCGCGTTTGCACTCAAAATATCAGGAGTAGCAAAACCAAGTACGCCTGGATCCAGCCCGAGCGCCGCGGTTAATTCACCGTCTGCATCAAATATGATGGGACTGATTCCGTCCTGCACTCCGTTAAGCGCCGCAAAATCGGCAGCTGTCAAAACCTCCATAGTTAACTGCCCGGCATTCGTGAAAGAGAGACTGCTGGTGGATATATTGCCAGTCCCCCACAATAGGAAATTATCATTCACCATAGCGACGGCATCTGCATTGGATAACATGCCTAGCACTCCCAGACCCGGATTGTAAGGCACAGGTGAGCTAACGTCCCACCGATAGACGTCGCCGCTACCGGTGATTCTAATAAACCCGCCAGCCTTAATCATCCCAATACTCATAAGCAAAACCGTAAAGCAGATTCCGCCAGCTACAAAATAACGTTTATGCTGTTTCATAAAAATCTCCAGAGTTTAGGTTGGGCTTCCTAATTGCTTTGCATGAACTTTTTAACGACCGATACAAAATTATCCAGGTCAAAAGCCCCTTTTGATTTTTCAACCAGAGCTTTTTCTGATTGAGTTAAATCGAACTGCTTTAGTTCAGTTGCTGCATCTTTCTTAAAAAGGCCCAGGTTTTGTAAGCCATTTACAGCAACTCGCCTATTCAATTCATCCTGGTAAATTAAAAAAGCACCCTGGAGTAGTCCTGTCGGACTCGTTAACCCGAGTTCGCTATCCCCGATAAGAAACAGCATATATTCTTGATTCACCTTATAAGTTGGCATGCCATCCGGCCGATTGAACATCACTGTGTTTTCATCAATTTTCCTGGGGTTGATAAGGCCGAATTGCCTAAATGTAATTGTCTCCCCCGTCGTCCCCTTAATGCCTTCGGAAATCCGGAAAACATATTCCGCACACCAGATCGAGCCTTTGGGAAATTTTATCTCAGCCTCCTCCGCTGAAATGCACTGTCCGGTGAAGATCCGCTCTGCTTTAGAAACCAGAGCTTTTAGATTGTAGTGCTTGACGGTGGTCGAATATCCATCATAAGTAAGGCCAATTACAAACACTGTGATAAGGGTCGCAACTATTAGCATTGAATTCTTTTTCATCATAGACTCCTCAGTAAAGTTGACAGAAACTAAAATAACCCGCGCGCAGTTTAATGTTGTTTCAGCTGCGCCGATTTGGAGTTGTTTTGTGCTTTCTTGCTATCCTTGCGATGCTTAGTTTCGCTAGTTTGAAGACCTTTTTCTTTTCTCAAAGTCTCCACAATAAGCCTGACTTTTTCAGGAGCAGACAAGTGTGAGTACCGCGGGTCTTTATTCAACTTTTCAATAAGATTCCTTTTTGAAAAAGACACATTAAGGGTATTAAGCTCCACATTATCAATCTTGATAACTTGCAGTGATTTTTTTTTGTCACTCGCGAAAAGAGCGGTCAAAATGACAATTAAAAATACCGCTCCGGTTAGAAAGAGCCAGCCTTGTTTTTTTCGCATTATTGTCTCCTTTTTTTAAAAAAACAGATTTTGCAGAGTAACTCATTCGGTTAATTTTCCGGGAAGATAAGTTTGAAATCTTCACAGCTAAAGACATCAAATGATTCAAATTAAGTTACATCAATTATTCAAAATTATTCAATCAGCATGAACAACCTTCCACTTAAAACCTTGAAAAAATTTCTCATCAAAAAAACCGATTCTGAACGGCGGCCTTATTTTTAGTCGCAGTTTGATTCTGATCTCTTTCGTGGAAGAAGATACTATCGCTTCAGCATTGTCGA
>SMXC01000320.1 GCA_004356825.1 Caldithrix sp. | reverse complement strand
AGCACGGACGATCGAAGATGCGGTTAGAATTTTGGAGGTCATAGCCGGCTATGACCCGGCAGACCCGATTACGAAAGTTTGCCAAGGAAAAGTTCCTGACAATTACACTCAGTTTCTCGACAAAGACGGGCTTAAAGGGGCGCGCATCGGCGTTTTTAGAAAGTACATTGACTCGCCAACCACCGATCCGGAAGTTAAAGTTTTAACGGAAAAAGCCATCGCTGATTTAAAAGCACTGGGGGCAGAAATCGTCGACCCATTTGTTATTCCAGACTATGAAAAGCTGATTAAAAATATATGGTGCAATTTGTTTCGGCATGATGTCAACAATTATCTCGCTTCGCTTGGTGAAGATGCGCCTTACAAAAATCTAAGGGAGGTTGTAGAGTCCGGGCTTTACTCGCCTTACATTGAAGGCCGCTTGAAAAGAGCACTTGAAGTAAAACTCCGTCCCGAAGAGCGGGATCCGCCCTGTCTTGATCTTTATCAAGATTCCCGCAATATTGCCTTCCGAAATGCAGTTTTAAAGGCAATGGCAAAGCATAATTTAGATGCAATTATCTACCCAACCTGGAGTAACCCGCCCAGAAAAGTCGGCGATTTTGAAAGCCCGGCTGGAGATAACAGCCAGTACATTTCGCCGCATACCGGATTTCCGGCGATTACCGTCCCCATTGGTTTCACGGACGGGTCTTTGCCGGCAGGTTTGACCTTCGTCGGCAAACTGTTCGCCGAACCGCTTTTAATTAAATTTGCCTATGCTTTTGAACAGGCGACCAAGCACCGCCGGTCGCCTGAGAAGTTCCCGGCGCTACAATAGTCATTCCTTAAAATGGCGCAGAGAACACTGAGGGGTACAGAACTCACAGGGAAACATTAAAATCGGGACAAGGCGCACGAAGCCGAGCAGGCTCCCTTGCGCAGCTTTTCAGGGCAAGAAGCCGCAACGGCTAAAAAAAGAGTACCTAATCAAAATTTCAACCGGATAGCAGAATAAAGCATATAACACGCTAAAACGCTGACACGTTTTTTCCCTAAATTGTCTCACTTGAAATCTGTTGAATCAACTAAAGACAGAGCTTTAGACAAAATTTTATCAACCTGAAACACTCTGAAAATCGTTATAAATGCTGATAATATCAACACTTAAGCACACAAAACAATAGACACTTTCACAGTGGCATACTGTTTGTTAAAGCAATGCAATACTAAATCAGCCGCATTCGTTAAACAAAAAAATGGGTATGAAACCTATGAAAGAATTATTCTACTTTTCGCAATCAGATTTGATGATTCAAGTTCAGTATGGCCAAGCTTCAAATGCGCTCAATTATTCATCGCATCGGGAAATTACTGAAGGAGAGAAAACATTTATTGAAAACTACATTCGTACCAAAGTAAATTCTGAAGCGGAAAGCGATGCCGTCAGTTATATGGGAATAAACGATGAGTTGGCGAAAGACCTAAATGAGTATCACGCAAAAAACAATATAAAGTCCCTGCATGAAAAACACGAAAAAGTCGATGGCGCTGTTAAAGGGCTGATTAAAGAATCAATGGCGAACTATTATTTTGAGCAAATCGGTAAGAAACTTATAGAGGTCAGAGGAATGATTCAGGAGGGTAGCGAGGTTTCGGAATTAAATCTCGAGAAAAATAATTTGGCTGAATTAGTTTATGCTTACAATATCTATGCTGAGCAAAAAGTCAGTTTTGAAAAAGTCTTGCCCAAAGAACTCTCTGAATTTTGCTAAGAACTGCATTTAATCTTAATACAAAAAAAGCCTTCGGTTAATTTAACCTGAAGGCTTTTTTGTTTAAATACTTCGCTCTAATTTATCCCAGTTTTTCTATGACAAGGGTTTTATAGCCTGGACATTCACACTCACGATACTATTCAGCAAGTCTTTTGGATTATCTACCTCTTTTAACAATTCGCTAAAGATTGGGTCCTCACTATCTGTCTCAACACACGAACTCACGGCTTTGGGTGTTACTTCAATCTGTTGCAAACCGGCCCGTTTTAGAATATGCGAGTATTCATCCAAAAGCAGCGCCCCTGAAACACAACCAACATATGCTTCGACACTTTTCAACACTTGCTCAGGTAAAGATTTTTTCAAAGCGATGTCCGAGATCATGATTCGACCGCCAGGTTTTAGAACACGGTAGATTTCGTTGTAGACTGCTTGTTTGTCCGATGAGAGATTTATCACGCAGTTACTTATCACAACATCGACGAAATTATTTTCGACCGGAAGGTTTTCAATCTCTCCTTGCCGGAATTCGACATTGGCGTAGCCGCCTTTTTCCGCATTGGTTCGAGCCTTCAAAATCATTTCCGGCGTCATGTCCACACCAATCACTTTGCCGGTTTCACCTACTTGTCTGGCTGCCAGAAAACAATCGAATCCGGCGCCTGAACCCAAATCAAGAGCGGTCTCACCGGGTTTCAGGCATGCAATGGCGGTTGGATTGCCGCAGCCCAAGCCAAGATTTGAACCATCCGGTACGGATTTGAGTTCATCTTCAGAATAGCCAATGGATTTTGAAATCACCACATTACCCGCACTTGGTGCGCCGCAGCATCCCCTACCCTCCTCTACTGCGATTTGGCCATAGGCTTTCTTTACAGTTTCTTTTACGGAATCTTGTGTTAAGACGCTCATAAGTGACTCTCCTTTTATTTTGATTTAATATCTTATCTTATTTTTTCTTTTTATAATGAGCTCGTGCTTCACGAAATTGGGCTCGGATTCGACCGCCAGATACTGCCACAACGATAGATTCAACTACCCCAATTTCTGGCATCGGATATCCCCAGTTCTTTGGCTACACCAAAGTAATGTTCCACTCAGGGGTAACACCCAACCGCCATCGCCGATGCCAGGTGAAGCAATAGCGTTGTTTTGGGTTCCAAAATAGTATTATGGCGGACTGAATCATAAAAATCATTCCATGCTTTTTTCTGTTTCTCCGGCAACATTTCAGGCCTCCTTAAATTGTTCTATCATAATTTCAAGCGCATACAAGTAGCAGTCTCCGGACAAGCAGAGCGAAACTCTATAGATTCTTTGACTTTAACATCAGCCGAATCTCGGGATATCTTTTCAAACCCCAGTTTGGCAAAAAAATCCTCAGCCGTTTCTGTTAAAAGATAGATTTCACAAATCTGTTGCGGCCGGCATTTTGCGATTATTGCTTGATACAGCTGTCTTCCATATCCGCTCCCACGAAAACTCTTAGTAACCGCTAAGGAACGAAGAAGTGCCTTGTCACCATAGACCTCAAGTCCAACTGTCCCGATCAGCAGATCCCCTTTTTTGAGTAATATGAAATTTCTTAAATGCTCATTCACTCCGTCTAAAGGCAAATTAGCAGACTCAAGAAGAGACTGAATCAAGAGGTAGTCTTTTGCGTTAGCGTTATATATTTTTGAAGTCACAACAACCTGAGTTTGTTTTCTGATTTAAACAAATTCTAAGCGGGCCCGTCTTTTAAATGGCCGCATCAGTTCAATCCAAACAGACCATTTCTTGACTATTTCTCAAATAGAGTCTCCCATTAGCAAACGTTGGACCTCAGACATTTTAGGATTATTGGCTGCAACAGCTTCACCTTTCCTTTGATTTCTGAGATAGAAAACAGATATCAAAAAAGACTATAACCAGCGCAATAAAGGCATCAAACCACGATTCTCAAAGCTTAATCTTTTCATTCTACTACCTCATTTTTTATTTGTATCATACAACTAAATAGTCAAATTTTTTTAAGACTTGCTCACAGGACTTTCACAGCAAGATTGCCAACTGCTGACTGCTTGATTCAATTTCCTTAAAACATCAATCAGAACTGTTTTATGCTCGTAAGGAATACCCTTTAAGATGATCTTTTCCGATTCAAATATGTTCGCCCAGGCTTTTTTGTAAATCGCTTTGCCCTCTTTGGTCAATTTAATTAATCGAACCCGCCGATCGCTTAAGCCTTCCTCCCGCCTTACATAGCTCTTCTTCACCAACTGCTCGACAACCCGGGTCATCGTGCTAATTTTAAGGTGCATTTTTTTTGCCAACTCATTCATCGTAAGCGGGCCATGTGTGTGAAGCGTCTCCAAAACATAACACTGGCTCACCGAAATCCCGAAGCAACAAATTTGATTGCGATCGCGAAACTGGTATTTCTTGATCAGCTCAACGATTTGCTGGTGAAATTGTAAAATTTGGTCGTCGCTTGTTTTTTTAGCCATCACAAACTACTTGTAGATACGAATAGTTGTACTATACAACTAATATAGTAAAAAGTTTCACTAAGTCAAGTTTTTTTATGGAATCAATCATGAATTTCCAATTCTGGCAAAAGACTTCAATAGGTCATGCCCGAGTAGTCGGGCATCCATTACCCGCACTAAGCTGTTGATTTGTAATGGATTCCCGCCTGTCAGGCTGTTACAGATTTCGGTTTTACAGCCCGATGGTGTCCCGCCGAGGGCCGTTGCAGGCTCGGTGGGGACGCCGTCGCACTATTTTCCCATAGATTCGGAGTCTTTAGCAACAGCCTGCAAGGCGGGAATGACGACTTTTATGGTTGGTGAATAAATCTGTTTAATACAAATTTCAATAGTCGCTAAAAAACAGAATTTCATTTGAGCAGTTGCTAAACTAAATCAACAACTCACCTTCTGCCACTATTTTCTGATTATCAAAATAAATGGTTGGCGACTTGATCACCCCATCCACATGCACACCCACATCGATTTTGCCGCCAAAGAGCACATTTCTGCCCAAGGCAACATGACAGGTTCCCAGAACTTTTTCATCCTCCAAAGTAATTCCGATAATTTTTGCTTTGTCATTGCAGCCGATACCGAATTCAGCGATGTTAAAGGCGTTCGGATCGTCAACTGCTGCGAGCATGTTCGAGAGAATCGTTGCCTCGCGTCCGCCCCTGATATCGACGGCGCAGCCATTTTTTACTGTGATTTCAATTGGCTGAAAAATTTCGCCAACTCCGGCATGAGAGGCATCAACGAAGTAAACCCCATTCGCAGAACCCTCCAGCGGAGCAATAAAAGCTTCTCCGCATGGTAAATTCCCCCAGGCACCTCTGTTCTGGTAAATGCCCCCATTCCGTCCTCTACCCTTTCTACCGGAAACACTGAACTCGAGGTTTGTACCCAATTTTGTTATGACCTTGACTTTAGTCGCTGCATCGAAAAGATCGTCGAGCTTGTTT
>SMXC01000319.1 GCA_004356825.1 Caldithrix sp. | reverse complement strand
CATCTGTTTCGTGTTAATTGCGTCTTTATATTTTAGCAATACGGCTTTTGGGCAGGTCGACAATATCGCGGACCTGCTGCGCGGCGGGGTCGAGGATGCCAACATCCTGGTGAACGAGTATCTACGTCCGGTTGGCAACGGTTTTGGAGTGGATTTAAACAACGGCTGGTACAGCACAGCCCGCCCGCATAAATTTTTAGGATTCGACATTACGGTTATGGGTACGGCAGCGATTGTCCCAACCAGTGACGAGTCATTTGATTTGAATAATCTCGGCTTACTGAACGTCCGCCCGCTTGATCCAAATGATTCCTTGACACCAACCGCAATAGGCAATGATGAGGACGGACCCGCGGTAGCGATTCTTGTGAGGGATCCTTTATTGCCGGGCGGAGTGGCAGTTATTGACACCTTAACCATGCCGCAGGGAGTCAACATAGGTTACGTTCCCTCGCCCATGATTCAAGCTGCAGTTGGGGTGCTGCCCGGGACAGAGGTAATGGTACGATTTTTACCTGAAATTGAAATCAATGAGGATTTTGGTAAGATAAAAATGTTTGGATTAGGCGTTAAGCAGCGGTTGAATAACTTCCTGGGTGGGCTTCTCCCGGTTGACCTGGCAGTCATGGCGGCGTTTACTACCTTTCAGGCTCAAACGAACCTAACCGTAGAGGCGGAAGAAGGTCTGTCGCCAACAGGTGCAAATTACGATAACCAGGAAGTTGAGATTGAAGCAACGTCGCTGACGTTTAATGTCATTGCCTCGAAAAAGTTTGGGGTGCTCACCTTGTTCGGCGGCGTTGGTATTGAATCAGCCGATGTCAATATAAAACTAAAAGGCACTTACCCGGTAACGGTAGTTGACGATCCCGGCGGCCCTGGCGGTCCGACTTTTGCCATTCAGGATTTTGAAGATCCGATCGATCTCTCGTTTAAAAATCCAAACAACACCCGCGCGAACCTTGGCTTTCAACTACACCTGGTATTCCTGGCCATCCACGGCAGCTACACATTTGCAAAATATCCCGGTGTTAATGTTGGGGTTGGGATTAATATTAGATAGATGTGAAAATTTAGGACTCTGTGGATAAAACCACTCAAATTCAAAAAGCCGAGAAATTTCTGGCGCTGCACCACGAGCCAAAGTTGCTCGTTCTGCCCAATATCTGGGATCCGCTTGGCGCACGATTGTTGGAAGGTTTGGGCTATCCGGCAGTCGCCACCGCCAGCGCAGCTGTGGCTTATTCTCTCGGTTATGATGACGGCCAGAAAATTAAATTTTCTGTCATGCTCGATGTAATTGAACGAATTGCCTCAAGCGTTGCACTGCCGATGACAGCGGACATCGAAAGTGGCTATGCCGAACAACCCGGATGAAGTCGCTGAAAATATCCGCAAAGTGTTGCAGGCCGGGGCCGTTGGAATAAACTTTGAAGACAGTACGGTTGAAGGCAGTCCTCTATATCCAATCGAATTTCAGTGTGAGCGCATCCGGACAATCCGAAAAATGGCCGTGGAAGAAGGCATCCCGCTGGTCATCAACGCAAGGATTGATGTTTTCGTCCGCCGGGGAGAAATTTCACACGCCAAAAAAATAGAAGAAACAATCGTCCGCGGCCAAGCCTATATTGATGCCGGCGCCGACTGTCTGTATCCAATGGGACCCGGTGATATCGAAACCTTGAAAAAAATTCGCGATGAAACCAAAGCGCCGATTAATGTTTATGCTTCCAAAGCAGCTGCTTCAATGAAAGAGTTGGAAGCGATTGGCGTCAGTCGGCTCAGTCTCGGACCGGGCTTAATCAGAGCAAGCTTGACGACGATGAAAAACGTTGCACAACAGCTTCTGGATTACGGCTCTTATGATTCTTTCTCTGCGGAAAACATCATGACCAGCGATGAAATAAGAAAATATATTTCACCCTAGTGTTTGGGTCTTAACGTTTTTGAGTGTTAAAAGAAAGACACCTCTAACCCTCAAAAACTTTTTTAACACTGTAACACTCGCTGGCTTGCGGTGCAGCTTATGTTTCGGATGCTATCTGGTTTGGCCGAACTTGGAAAGCGATCGGCAAATTCCAGTTTGATGCACTGCCTTATGGCCTGGTTACCGCCGGAATTTTTGGCTGGCTCTGGCCGTAGCAGATATCTAACCCTGACAGACTCGAAGGCTCGGTCAGGGTTAGATATCTGCTGACCGACCGTTGGATGTTATTTTTTTGAAAACCAGGAAGACTTGTCCAATACAGGTGGTTAACTCATTAAGAATTGTACATTCGCGTCACGCGCCTATAACTGAGGATTCTGGACTATGGAGAATGAGTATTATTTTGCCTGGTGGAATGTCGAAAATCTTTTTGACATTAATAATTCCCCCAATCGTCCTGACTGGCTGCAGAAACGGCTGAAGCGGGAACTCGAAGGCTGGAATGCAAGCCAACTTAACACCAAAATCAAGCAGCTCGCCAGGGTAATAGCGGCAATGAATGATGATAAGGGTCCCGACCTGCTTGGTTGCTGTGAAGTTGAATCACTGGGCGTGGTAGAGAAGCTGGTGTCAAAATTGAATTTAACGCATCGGGATTACAGAATTGTGCACGACGATACCGATGACAGGCGCGGTATTGATGTTGCCTTTATTTACGATAAAAATAAGTTTGATATTGAGATCGATCCAAGCACGGGTAAAGAGCGGGTCTTCTCACACATCATTCAAAAACGCAGTGCAACGCGGGATATCGTTCAGGCGAATTTCACCACCAAGTCCAATTCGAATTTTATTGTTATTGGTAATCACTGGCCTGCCCGTCTGGGAGGAGAAATGGATAGCGAACCCTACCGGATGATGGCCGGCGAAACCCTGTCATACTTCCTGGAGCGCATTCTGGAGATTCGCGGAGAAATCCCGACGTTTGTGATGGGGGACTTTAACGATGAGCCGTTTAATCGGTCGTTGACGAATTATGCCCTGTCAACCAGCAGCATAAGTAAAGTGGTTTCGAAGAGAGCTAGAAACCCGTATCTTTATAATTTTATGTGGACGGTGATGGATGGCCACCATGGGACCTGTTCCTATGGCGGCGTTTGGGGTATGCTTGATCAGCTCTTGACGAATCGTGCCGGTCTCCATGAAAGCGGTATTTATTGCAAGCCTGAAGACATCCGGATTTTTACCATCCCTGGAATGGTAAAAGGCGACAAGGTTATTCGTCACTACCGGCCTTCAAAAGGCAGAGAATACAATCCGCAGGGTTTCTCAGATCATTTGCCTGTAATATTGAAAGTCCGGGAGAAGCTCGGCTAAGTTCAGACGGGGACATTCCAGGGTACTGCTTGCATTCTCCAAGCGGCTTGGCAGCCACGTACTCAGCCTATCAGGGTGTTCCGGCAGGCAAAGCGGCGCGCCGCGAAAAAATCTCACCCCAGCAGAGGAAACTGCATCATTGTGATGACCACAGACCCATTTCCGCTGACGTTCTACGCCGGTTCAAATGCTCTCGAAATCATCAAGCGCGACGGCTTCGGGCCGGGGCAAGTCAAAGTCATTGCCGGAGCGGCCGGAGGTCCCAAGTGGCTCGTGCTTGGAGAGCTCGACAGGGTACTTTTTTCGCAGTGGCTGCTGCCTGCTGCTGAGCCGCTTGTTCTCATCGGCTCATCTATCGCGGCCTGGCGGTTTGCCTGTGCGACTCAAAAGGATCCCGTTGGCGCCCTCGACAAGTTTCAGGACGCATATATTCAGCAAACATATTCTGCTAAACCATCTGCGGCAGAAGTCACAGCCGGGAGCCAAAAAATTCTCGACTGTTTTCTCGACGAAACCACGGTCGAAGAAGTCTTGAGTCATCCTTCATGGCGCTTGAATTTATTGGCCGTGCGGTGCAAACCGGTAGTGGCGTCTGAAAACGGCATCGCCTTGAGCTCTGGTCTTGTGGTCTCCGCCATCAGCAACCTGCTCAGTCGCAAGAGCCTGAGTTTGTTCTATGAACAAACCCTGTTTTATAATCAAACGCAAGTCCCGGTTGTCGAAACAAACGGATTTCAGCCGAGAACCGTACCCCTCACTGCCGCCAACCTAAAGCCGGCTATCCTCGCGTCCGGATCAATCCCGCTGGTGATGTCAGGCGTGCGAGACATTCCAGGCGCGCCGCCGGGAGTTTATCGCGATGGCGGTATTGTCGACTACCACCTGGACATTCCGTTTGCCGTCGATGATGGTATCGTATTGTTTCCGCATTACACAGGTCGGGTGATTCCAGGCTGGTTTGATAAGAGCCTGCCCTGGGGCAAACCTGTGCCAGGCAACATGCAAAATGTGCTGTTGGTTGCGCCATCACCTGCTTTTGTGGCGACGCTGCCGTTCGGGAAAATACCGGATCGCGGCGATTTCAAACGCTTTGCCGGCAGAGACGCGGAGCGCATGTCTTATTGGCGAACCGTCATCGGCGAAAGCGAGCGAATGGCAGATGCGTTTCTTGAGATTGGCGAAAAAGGTCTGCGGCCTGAACTGGTTAGACCGCTGTAAGTTTGGGGGCGTAGCGGGGAGAGTACAGTGTGCGGGTTGTTTTATTCGGACTCAATATCACTCCCTTGGTTTGCCGGAAATAAAGTCCGTAACGGTGGTGATAAATTCTTCCATGGCCTCAAAATGGACCCAGTGTCCGGCATTCGGAATCATCGTCAGCTGGTAATCCGGGAAATGCCTGGCAATGAGTTCTTCCTTTTCTGCAATCCGATGTTCCGATCGTCCGCCGCCGATAAACAAAGTGGGACCTTCATATTGATCACTCTCTTTTAACTCAAATCCGGTGTCTTTTTGGATAAAAATATGCAGCTCCGGCAAATTGCAGCGCCAGGCGTAGGTTCCATCTTCCTGCCTTTTCAGGTTCTGCAGCAGGAATTGCCGGACAAGCGGACTTGAGATGTTTATTGCCAACTGTTCTTCAGCATGCTGCCTTTGCTTGACTGCAGATAAATCGACAGCAGCCAAAGCTTCAAAAATCCAGTCCATTCGATCCATCTGTGAAACAGGTGCGATATCCACCACGATGAGTCCCTTGAGGCGTTGCGGATTTTTAAAGGAAAATGACATTGCAGCTAATCCACCCATGGAGTGGCCGATTAAGAATATTTTATCGATGTTTTGTTGATCCAGCAGATTTAAGGCATCTTCACTCAGCCGTTGAATAGTATGGGTTCCATGGGGCGAGTCTCCGTGGTTTCTTTGATCCGGTACCAGGATCTGAAACTTCTTGCTTAGTTTCGTTGCGGCGCTATGCCAGTTTTGAGATGATCCAAGCAGCCCGTGTAAAACAAGGACCGCGGGTCCATCTGTCCCATATTTTTTAATGTTTAATTTCATAAGGCACTTTTTCAAAAAAACGTAAGTCAGAAATGTCTGAATGACTTGCTGACAATTTTTGCAATCGACCAAAATTTGACAATAAATTTGGTTGAATATAAAAACCATTTACCTGAAACTCTACATGTTTTTGCAGGAAATCTTGTCCCTCTTTTCAATCAATCCAGTCAAATTAGAAAAATGAATAAAACCGGAGCAAAAGGGTTCACGTAGTTGATGGACCGAAAAGTGCTCTGCAATGCTGAAGCATCGCACTCCAATAAACACAAGTTATTGTATCAGAACAAACATGTTGAATTTTGAAGTGCAAAACTTTAGTTTTGCCGCTTTTCGGTCAATCACTTAGTAGTGCATCACATAAATCATTAAGCGGGCTCATTAAAAGCTTGCGCATTTCATTCGATTTGACTATTATAATTTCTGAATGAAGGAAATTCATATCTAATTTAGGAGGGTAATAATGGCACGCAAAACAATCAATGTAGGCGGCGAGATCATTGAGTTACCTGATGTATCAAAAAAAATGGTATTTATAGGTGGAATCGCTTTTTTAGCATTGATCTTTGTATTCACTTCTTTTTACACCGTTGACACCAACGAGGTAGGGGTCATTCAACGCTTTGGCGCTTACATTCGCACGACGCAACCCGGGCTGCATTTTAGAATTCCATTTGGCACCGAAACTGTGACGAAAGTTAAGGTGCAGAATGTTTACAAGGAAGAATTCGGCTTTCGTACGGCCCAAGCCGGGGTGCGCACACAGTACCTTAGAGACACCTTTAGTGACGAATCCCTGATGCTCACCGGCGACTTGAATTCGGCTTTAGTCGAGTGGATTGTGCAATACCGAATTAATGATCCGGTAAAATATCTTTTTAATGTCAGGAACGTTAGAGAGACTTTGCGCGATGTTTCCGAGTCTGTGATGCGGCAAGTTGTCGGCGATCGCAGCGTCGATGAAGTCATAGTGTTAGGCCGCCAGGAGATTGAAGATGAGGCGCAGCGGCTAACGCAAAGTGTTTTGGATGATTACGCCACCGGACTCAAGGTCGTGACTATCAAACTGCAGGACGTCAACCCGCCTAAACCGGTACAACCGGCTTTTAACGAAGTGAATGAAGCGAGACAGGAAAAGGAACGCATCATCAACCAGGCGTTAGAGGCCTACAACAAAATTATTCCGCAAGCGGAAGGTCAAGCAAAGCAAGCGATTAGTGAAGCTGAAGGATATGCACTTAATCGCGTAAACAGAGCCAAGGGGGATGCGGCAAAGTTTTTGGCGGTCTGGAGAGAATATAGCAAAGCCAAAGATGTTACGCGGCGGCGACTTTATCTCGAAACGATGTTGGAAGTTCTACCTAACATAGAAAACATTTACGTGGTTGATGAACAGCAGCAGGGTCTTATTCAATTGCTGCAATTAGGGAAAAAGGAGGTGGCATCGAAATGAAGAGAAAAATGATTACCGGAGGTGTACTGGGTGTTATAGCGCTGGTGATTTTAATGGGTTCGCTTTTTGTTGTTGATGAAACGGAGCAGGCGATCCTGCTGCAATTTGGAAAACCGGTTGGTAAGCCGATCACGACGGCCGGTTTAAACTTTAAGTTACCCTTTATCCAGGAGGTGAGAAAATTTGACAAACGCGTTCTTGAATGGGATGGTGACGAGAATCAAATTCCGACTTCTGATAAAAAGTATATTCATGTCGACACATTTGGCCGCTGGCGAATTATAGACCCTTTGAAATTCCTGCAGTCGGTTAGAGGCGATGAGCTCCTTGCCCAGAGTCGGCTTGACGATATCATCGATAGCGCAACAAGAAATTTTATTTCCGAAAACCTGCTCCTGGAAGCTGTTCGAAATTCCAATCGTGAGATGCAGACTACGATTGAAGAACAGGGAAGGATCGGGACACAAAGAATCCTTCTTAAAATCGAAAAAGGACGCGACAAGATTACCAGAGAGATTTTGGCAAAGGCCGCGCAGGCGATGCCGGAGTTCGGCATTGAGTTGCTGGATGTTCGGATTAAGAGGATTAATTACATTGAAGAAGTTCGGGAAAAAGTCTATGAACGGATGATTTCAGAAAGGAAGCGAATCGCTGAAAAATCCCGCTCAGAAGGACAAGGCCGCAAAGCTGAAATCGATGGTGAACGTCAAAAGGAGTATCAGAGGATTAGTTCTGAGGCCTATCGCGAAGCCCAGAAGATCAAGGGCCGGGCGGACGCAGAAGCCACGATAATTTATGCGAACTCTTTTGGCCGAGATCCGGAGTTTTATTCATTTATAGAAACTTTAGAGTCTTACAAGATAACGATGAATTCAAATACCACGCTCATTTTGAACACGAATAACGAGTATTTGAGATTTTTCAAAAAAATTCGTAATTGAAGCAAGACCGGGTACTCTTTATTGTCGGTCCGACCGGAATCGGTAAAACAGCGCTTGCCATTAAACTGGCAGAACGGCTGAAAGGCGAAATCGTGTCGGCCGATTCACGCCAGATTTATGAATTTATGACTATCGGGACCGCCAAGCCAACCAAAGAAGAGTTGGCGGCGGTCCCGCATCATTTTATAGATATAAAAACTCCCGATGAATATTACAGCGCCGGCCAATTTGGCAGTGAGGCCCGAGTCTGCATTGTCGAGATTCAGAAACGGGGGATGCAGCCAATGGTCGTTGGCGGCTCCGGGCTTTACATCCGGGCTTTGATCGATGGTTTGTTTGAACCCAAAATCGCGGATGAACGGGTAAAGACAAACCTGAAAAAGGAAGCCGGCGAAAACGGAATTTCAGTGTTGCATAGCAGATTAAAAACAATTGACCCCAGGACCGCTGCGAAACTGCACCCGACCGACTCGCAAAGAATCATGCGCGCCCTGGAAGTTTTTGAAGTCACGGGCGAGCCGTTTTCTAACTTCGTCGATAGAAAACCGCAGCCGGCAGAATTTTCGCCATGTATCATTGGTCTCACTTTAGAACGAAGTGAGTTATACAAACGAATTGAAGAAAGAGTCGATATCATGCTTGAGTTGGGTTTGTTAGATGAAGTTCACGAGTTACGGAAAATGGGATACGGACAAGATCTCAATGCGTTGCAGTCTGTTGGTTACCAGGAAGGCTTTTTATATTTAGACGGCAAGTTAAGCATCTCTGAAATGGCTGCCTTAATCAAACAGAAAACCAGAAACTACGCCAAAAGGCAGATGACCTGGTTTAGGAAAGACGAACGAATTGATTGGGTCGATTTAGGTAAGTTTGATAGTCTTAATGAGATAGCAAATTTTAGTCACCGCTTATTTGAAAGCCACGGCGGTCAAAATTAGCTTGACTTTTATCGCTATTTTTTTAAAGTAAACTTGTCTCTGATAAATACGCGAATGTAGCTCAGTTGGTAGAGCGTCGGCTTCCCAAGCCGAAGGTCGCGGGTTCGACCCCCGTCATTCGCTCAAACGGTAGTTCAATATTTACAATGTAAATGCTGCCATAAACGGAGGCCTTCTTTGTTTGCACATGTGGACACCTTTGGACAAAAATCGTACCCAAATCGCACTCAGATTTGGTAGCGGTTATGCTTGACATTCGCCATAAGGTTGCGAGTTGCTTTCCTGTGACTTTTCTGCCGAATTAATGTCCTGCAAATTACTTGCCTTTCTCACTGCTTTTTACTTCATTTTAATACTCACCTTCGCCTCACTCTGAGCTTAGATATAAATTCGGACTCAATATAGTTTTGGTTACGCTGGTTGAGAAAACAAATAATGATCGGTAAAGCAATCTCCACATTACAAAATCCTCGAAAAACTCGGCGAAGCTGGTACGGGTGTGGTGTATAAAGCCGAGCACAGCAAACTCAAAACGCGAAGTTGCTATCAAATTAGTCTGGTGAAAGAGGACAAATAAATTAGCAAAGAATCTAAAAGCAATTCGATTCAGAAAAGGGAAGCTTGTACTAGCTTGTGTGTCAGATCAATAAACTAATAATAAATTTGACAAATCATTTTATAAGTCCTAACTCAAGTCGTCTAAAGAAAGCATCAGATTTAGAAATGGTGTTGGAAACGGTAATAGTCGTAAAACAGGAGATAGGATGAACGAGCGTTTGCTTGTAATGAGTCTATTAAATTTAGTATTGATTGATGTGTGCTTGGCACAACAAGATGGAGCTAGATTCGTAACTCCAGAAAAAGGTGAGATGATTATAAATCGTAAGATGTTTGCTGCTGCTGTGGAAATTGAGGGCTTTGATGTTTCTAATGGATATTACTGGACTGCCACTGCTTCTGTCAAAGGACTAAACAAGAAAGAGAGGGATCGAATCCTTCAATTACGAAAGGAGCTTATGGAGAAGGATGATAATAAAAAAACAACTGAAATGAAAAAACTACTAGGGAGATGGGAAGTGGATCTCTTTTGGCCCAAATTTTATGTTAAAGAAGGCTTATATGAAAGTCTAATCTACGATGGAGGGGTAAATCCAAAATCAGAACCTCAGGCAGCGATTCTTTTGCTTCTTAAAGTAGACGATAAATTGAATGCTTATTTTAATGAATGGTTCGATGATGGGCCTGAAAAGGGCTATCCAGGAATGTCTATCTCAATCCTAAAGAAGAATATGCTCCTTGCTCGGTGTGAAATTTTTTTCCCACTTACTAGTTATATGGAATTAACACTATATCTGCTGCAAAAGGGACAACGTCTACTCAGAGGTTTTTCAATATTTTCACCACTTTGATATTGAGGCTCTTTTTATCTTGCAGCCCGAAAGTAATCCTATTTCGCTAAATCGACTATTGATGGTTTAAAATTTCATTGCTTATTAATCTATGCCAATAGCGTAGCAAAGAGAGGACAGCGTTGGCCTCCGGAGCCAAAGCTTGTGGGTTCGAGTCCCCCCTGGCGTACAAGGCTAAATTCAATAGAAATAGCAGAAATTCTCTCACTTTTTGAGTGTTTTTTCTTTCTTTGTATTCTCAAATTTACCCATGCTTACTCAAATTTTTAACGCAACTTTAACGAAACTGTATTCGCCACAAAAGTTACCTCGACAAAAAATCGAGTTGATGGCAGAGGTTTATAAACCATAACCAAATTAGACTTCAATTCTAAGGCGATATTCTTAAAGAAATTTTGGCAAAATATAGTGCTATACAGTACAATCTTGAAGGAGCTAGAAATGGCAAACATTCTTTTCAGGCATGCGTTTTCCAGTTTTTTTGAGGCTATAAAAAAGTCAATGAAATTATCAAAGCGGGGGGGCGTGTAGCAAGGTCTTCACCATCACGGAAAAGATATCCATTTTGTTTAGCGGTTTAAAAAGGTACCTATAGGAACCTTTTTCAATTGCGTCACGAACCAAGTTCCCATCACTGTATGAGGAGATCATAACGATTTGCGTTTCAGATTGTATTGTCTTCCATTTGACTAAAGTTTCGATTCCACCGATCTGCGGCATGTAGATATCCAAAAACGCGAGGTCGATTTTATTGTTGATCCCACTCAGACCCGGCATGTTTATATCCAAAAACGCGAAATCTATTTTATTGTTTTCCGCTTCTTCTATTGCACGTGCGCCGCTTGCAACCAGATGAAGTTCATAGCGCGGATCTCTAATTATTGCACGGAAATATCCTAAAATATCCGGGTCATCATCTGCGACTAAAACCTGAATTTTGTCATTTGGAGGACTCATTTGTTCTGGTTGTTAAAGTTTTTGCCAATTTTATGTCGCAATTGAAAATCGTCTCCAAATTCACTTTCTGTCCGTCTTGAAAAATAAACCGGCATAAAGGTATATCTCATAAAGATCAGTTCGGTACTTTATTCAGATTTTTTATTTGAAGAATCGCGTATTAACCCGCCGATGGCTATCGTAATCACTAAAATTATATGAGATAGGACAGATACCTAGGGAGGGATGATGGCAAGGTCAGCCAGTAATATGCCACGTAAATTTTCTTAACAAAAGTCCAATAGACCTCTCCGGGGAATATGCTGCCGATGAAGGGTGGTCAAGTTTCTTGAGGCCAGGGTAAATTTCGCCAGGGGGAACTGGGATAAGGTGATATCGCTATATAAAACTCTTGGCGCTAGGAGTGGCTGGTATCAGCGCGATTTTAGCAGTTACCTTATCGCTCAGTTTTATTTTGAGAAAGGAGTGTTCGAAGAAGCAATTAGAGAAGTCCAAAACGCACAAAACTATTACGGTGAATTCCATGCACACATTTATCCTAATAGCTTTTATCTGCTTGGGAAAATATACGATAAAAAAGGCGATCCTCAACGCGCCATCCAGAACTATGAGAAATTCCTCGACCTCTGGAAAGACGCCGACGAAGACCCGCCGGATTTGATAGACGCAAAAAAAGAGGTTGGCAAAACTCAAGGAAATGTCAAACAAGGGAAGCTGACTGACCTAGTCTTTCGGCTTCCCAGGCCGAAGGTTTCGCGGGTTCGACCCCCGTCATTCGCTCAACGGGTAGTTTAAATAGTTTCAATCAAAAAGGCTTCTGTAATAGGAAGCCTTTTTTGGTTTGTTAATCGACCTGCTCCGCGTTTGTGGTTGAGAAATCCAGGCTATTTAGCAAAAAGAGGATTCATTTCAATCTTTGCATATCACGGCTCAGTAACCATAGCTGGAAGGTTTTGTTGATGGTGGGCTGAGTGCAATAACCTTTAGAGCACTGTCACTAAAAATAAACTTAGGACAGATCATCTTGAGCATGGTTTTTACATTCATTGAAATATTTGTTAAAGTTTCCATGGTGGTACAATTTGCAGAGATTTTGCCCAGGTATTCATCCGAATCAATTTGTATAATTTGTAAATATTCGGGATTATTCTCTTCGAAGAATTGTTTCATTGATGCTTTGCTGGAATCGAGCTGATCCTGCAATTTTTCATTTATTTGAATTCCTAAAAAAATTGAATTTGCAACGCTCTCCATTATTCCATTCAATTTTTCACCTCAATGTTCTTTTAAAATAATATACTTGGATCAGAATATTTAACCGCTGATGATTGGGCTGGCTCGTTTTGAGATTGCAGGACAATCTGTTGAAATAATGCCTGCAGAACCACATTTTCATAACAGAAACTTCTAACGATGGATTTGGCATTTGGGGATAATCTTTGATATCCCCAATTCATTCTAAAGATAGTTTCCATCTCGGAATTTCTTTGAAAATAGAAAGGTAAATTTACATCAAAGTATGAAATGCTGTCTGCATCTTTTAAGGTATTTGCTTCCGGATTTCCGCCGAACTCGTGACAAATAACCAATTTATTTATTTTGTCAATTATGGTTTGGTTGATGTCATATTTTAACAGCATCTCACAGAGTACTTTTGCACTTTTTCTGGAATGGGCTTTCTTAAACTCGTTATAGTCTGCATAATTCTGGCGCTGGGTCTTCCCTTCCTTAAGACTTCTTTCTATATCGTGTCCCAGTGCTGCAATTTGCAGCGCCATATCCGCTTCAGGTTTTAGTTTTAAAAGCCATTCTCTGGTATTCTTGGAATGTATTGAATCTTCCGGGACTTCCGATTTGGAAATGATCCTTTCAATTTCTGCTTCAATGCTTTCAAACATACTTGGGTCTCAACACGACTAACCTTCGGATAGATTCGACATTAGTGATAATGGCTAAGATTGCTAGTACAAGTAAAATCTGATTGCTCAATGCACCTATGAAGATGAGAAGTAAACGCATATCTCTCCCGATTCTTATTTGAATTTTGCTCGATATATTCTTTCTGAAAAGTGAATCATATTTGTCTGAGGTATAGCTATTCAAAAACGTACCCATGAGGGCAGCAAAACCGACCGTCCAAATCAAAATGTCATGATTCAAGAGCCAATGACCTTGAACCATACCGAAAATAATTAGAGCATCTGCATATCTATCTAAAACGGCATCAAACCAGCCGCCATATTGAGTCTGCTTAAATTTCAATCGCGCAATTTCCCCATCACAACCATCAATGATGGAGGAAAACTGAGCCAAAATGCCACCGATGACTAAATAGAGATACTCTCCGGCACAAAAAAACAAAGCGGCAAAAACGCCAGTTATGAAACTTAGTAATGAAATTCGGTTTGGAGTGATGCGGGTTTTGACAAGAAATGCAGAAATTCTTGTAGAAAAAGGCCTGTTACAGATCTTAGATATTGGACCGTCTGTGTCTTTTGCTAATTGTTCCAGCAATAATGATTTGGCGTTTTTTAAGGCTTTATCGTGATCCACGTCGATCCAGTATTTATCAGAAATATCCAATCCTCTCATTTTACCGGAATTGGCTAAAATTCTGATGGCACCGGAAAGAGCATCGTTGCCGTTGGCAATACTTTCATCAAGTGCATCAAAAATAGCCGGCGTGCATAGAAAGATACCTGTATCAATGCCATTATACTCGCTCAGTTGTTTCTCGATAGCTGTAATTTTACCGTCTCTTATGACCACTTTTGTGGCGTCGTGGACATCCAAATATTTATGATGGTTGCGATCGATACAAAGAAGACATTCATCCCTTTCTAAACTGATTTCTCGCAGCTCGGTCAAAATTTCATAATCAAACAAGTGATCGGCCATTAAGAGGATAAATGAATGCGGCACCAAATCTCTTGCTTTAAGAACGGATATACCATTGCCCTTTTCCCACTCGTCATTTAAAACGTAATCTATTCTTACCCCAAGTTTGTGTCCGTTCCCTAAGTAATTTCTGATCTTTTCGCCATTGTAACCAAGAACAATTAGAAACTTTTTAATACCTGATTTTTTAGTTGTCAAAATGATCCTTTCGATCAGACTTAGTCCCAGCAAAGGTATTAAAGGCTTGGAAACACCGTTATTTTGTTGTCTTCTTCCTCTTCCGGCTGCTAATATTACGGCCATTGTAGGAAATCTGGGTGAATCATCAGCTAGGAAGTTCTCGGCAATTATTTTTACCGAACCAAACCTACCGTCTGTCAAATTTACCTCCAGGTCCTTCTCTAAAAAGTTTAATTCTTTCAAATGTGTTCTCTCTTTCTATAAATTAGAAATCATAATTATCAAACCTTGCGCCTTCCGCGTCAACCTTATCGACAATCGTACTGTCAAGACAAGATGTACTGTTTCGAAGTCACAAACCTAAGATTGGCATTGCGAAAAATCGGGCATCTGATAAATCAGCCAAGCCGAATAATCTCTACCCTCATTTTAAGCTTTGAAAATAATCTTTTTGGTGCGGTCGTTCGTAAAGCGGTGCACGATGGCTTTTGGTAAGGCCGAAGGTAGCCATAGCTTCACTATTATGGCTAGGAACTGCAGGATTGTTTACAATTCCTTTTACAATACGTTTTCCCCACCCCAAAAGCAAGTTATTTTTGAGTCCAGACGCAAAAACACCGGGTCGACTGTATAGTTGCGCTAACATCCGCGAGGTTGTGTATGGAATGTTTGAGGACCCGCATAGGCCGCTTTGCCTTGCATCACCACGGCGGCTTTCTCCGACCGCCGCATGAGGCACAATACTTTAGCGGGCGCCGCTCGCTCACCATCCATTCAGGTCAGGGAGGCGGATTGGGGCTGTCGATACGCTGTCCCGCCAGGGGCGGAGCAACTGTAGTTTTCGCCTCCGATCGCCTGGATAACCTGAGTTCGATTTAAGAAATCGAAGGCCAAAAAATTACAGATACCGTCATTCCGGCAATCTTTAAGCCGGAATCTAGTTGTAATAGCGAGAAGATTCCTGCCTACAATCCGCATGAATGACATTGGACGGATCGTTTTTGGTCTTTGTTCCTCATTTTATTCCTTACACCGAACTGACGTTAGATAGGTATTTAGCTTGAGCTTCAAGGAATCTTTCGAATGTTGTGTAGGGCTAAAGATTCGAGAACCTTTTCGCCTGAGTTGATAAATCATATTAAAGGGTTGCGTATTTTTTTTTTTGTGATTATATTAGTCAGATTTTGTTTAATACTTTCGCATCCAAATTGCACGCCGACAAAATAGATTAAAGGTTTATTTTTTCATGAGGCGTTTATGCCCTTTACTAAGTTTTTGATTGTCAATCTATTAACTCTGGTTCTGTTAGTTGATTCTGGAGTTGCACAGCCTCTGGTACAAAAACTTAATGCGACAGCATCGGTAGATTGGTCCCGGCAGGTAATTCTTACATCGGGAAGCAGCTCGAGCCTGCCACCTGACTCCGATGCTTCTCAACGTATTGCAGCGATAGAACGAGCAAAAGCAGCAGCAGTTGAAAATCTGTTCAAAGCAATCAAAGAACTGCCCCTGGACGCACATTTGAAAGTTAAGCAGGCTTTGGAAAACAAATTGCTATCGACGGTTCATATCAGCCAGGTTGTACAAAAATATACGATTGTGGATACCCGGTCGATGTCTGATATGTCGGTCGAAATTGATGTGGAATTGCCGCTTATCAGCAACCTGTTACCCCTGCTTTTCCCGAAAGATACCCATGATAAGCAGCTAATCATAAGTGATGAGCCTCTATGTCCAATCTGTCTGCAACTCTGGCCTGAAGGTAAAACCGTTCCCGGTGATATAAAGTTGATGGTGCCGAGTGAAGGGCTCACCGCCAATAAAGGGACACCTTTTACCGGTTTGATCATCGATGTACGGGGGTTGAATTTTAAACCGACCCTTAATCCGACGGTTGTAAATTCAGCAAACGAGGAAATCTATAGCCTCAGCTATGTCGATCCTGAGGTTGCTGCAAGACTGGGCATCGTTAATTATCATGATAATTTGCGCCAGGCGTTAAAAAGTGGAAGAGTAGGAAGGGACCCGCTGGTCGTTCGCGGAGTGCAGGTAACCGGCCCGTTGAGTTCAAATATTATTATATCCGCTAATGATGCGATTTTAATTCACGCGGCTGCTAAGACCCGAAATTTTCTAAAAAAATGTAAAGTCATAATTTTGGTCGGTTAGCCTGAAAATTCATAGCCACTAAGACAGTGGCACACAAAGGTATTAGTCCATTAAAGGGTTAGCTCTATTACCCATAATCAAGCAAATAAAAAATTGGGCCTGCAATTCTAATTTCTTTATCTTTTTATTCCTTTGTGACTTGGTATCTTTGTGGCCGGAAGTTTACGAATAATACAGCTTAGTCAGAGTATCTTTTCAAAATGTTTTAGAAGGAGTCTGTGATGAAAAAAGCGGGAGGCTGGATATGTTTGATTGTTTTTTCCGTGTTGTTAATGAGCAGTTGGTCTCAAGCAGGTTCGAAGGATCAGAAAAAGAGAATAAAGAAACGGGTGGCCGTTTTTATTTTTGATGACAAAACCGATAAGAGTTTGCGTTGGTGGAATAAGAAAGGGGTGGGTGAAGGGATTGCTGAGATGCTCACTACAGCCCTGGTTAAAACCGGCCACTACCGGGTCATTGAGCGCCGCCAGTTGGATCAAATTTTAAAAGAGCAGGATCTGGGCGCTTCAGGTATTGTAACGCCGCAGAGCGCTGCCAAGATCGGAAAAGTTCTAGGTGTTGAACTGGCGATTATGGGAGCGGTAACGGAGTTTGGGTATAAGAAAAGCGATACCGGCGGCAGGATAAAAGGAATTGGCCTGGGTTTGCAAAGCCAGTCAGCCACGGTTGGACTCGATTGCCGCCTGGTAAACACAAGCACGGCCGAGATCATTGCTGCTGATAATGTTAGAAAAGAAAAGTCTTCTAAAGGAATCAGAGTATCGACCCGGAACCTTAGTTTTAAAAGCAGAAAATCATTCGACGAATCTTTGGTGGGTAAGGCAGCCAGGGAGGCAGTAAAAGAAGTGATTAAGTTGATTGACAAGAATGCTCCGAATATTCCCTGGCAAGCAAAGATCGTTACCGTGAAAGGCGGTCAGGTTTTTATCAATGCCGGCTCTGTCAGTGGAATTGAGGCTGGAGATGTTTTTGTCATCTACCAAAAGGGAGAAGAATTGGTAGACCCGGATACCGGGTTGTCGCTTGGGAGCATGGACACGAAAGTAGGCACAATCAAAGTGACTAATCCAAATATTGGAGAGGGTAAAGCCTCTCAGTGCTCGATTGTCAATGGCTCCGGGTTTAACCGGGGGGATTTTGTGCGGATGGAGTAGGAGGTGGCGCCTGTTTTTCTCCTGCGATTTCGTTCAGTGTGAAGAAGCATTTTAGAAAGGAGACCATTGGTGTCTCCTTTTTTTATCGCAAAAACTGCTTTTAATTTTTATTTAAATTACATATATTCAGCCTTATTTTTCACGGTTTGAAAACACATGAAAATATTAAATATTGAAAATAACAGCCTGGCCAGAGAGGTTGGGCTGCAAGTTGGCGATAGCGTCGTTAAAATAAATGGCAATCCGGTTCGAGATATCCTTGACTACCGGTTTTTAATTGCCGATGAAGACGTCGAATTGGAAGTAGTTCGTTCCGGCCAAAAAATGTTTTATGAAATCGAAAAAGAGTATGACGACCAGTTGGGCTTAGGTTTCGAAGAAATCCAAATTCGGCATTGCGGCAACGACTGCCCTTTTTGTTTTGTTGACCAGAACCCGGCCGGGATGCGCCAGGCAATGTACTTTCGCGACGAAGATTTTCGCTTGTCGTTTTTATCGGGACATTATGTGACCCTAACCAACCTGTCAAAAAAAGACATGGACCGCATCGTTCGGCAGCGTCTTACCCCGATCTTCGTTTCGGTTCACGCAACTGAACCTGAAATACGAAAGTTTCTTTTCGGAATTGAGCATGATGATCACCTTTTTGAAAAACTGGAATTCCTGACCGGAAATGACATCGAAATTCATACCCAAATAGTGCTCTGTCCTAAAATTAACGATGGCACTGTTTTGAAAAAAACAGTCTGGGATTTGGCGCGATTTTTACCGAATCTCAGATCAGTTTCGATAGTCCCGGTCGGTTTAACAAAACATCGAGGGGGCTTAAAAAAACTAGATCCGGTCACAAACGAATACGCGGCAGAGTACCTTGAAATTGCCAATAATTACGCCGCTGATTTTCTAAAAAGAACGGGAGAACATTTTGTTTATGTCGCCGACGAGTTTTATATCATGGCCGGCCAACCCCTTCCAGCCGCTGAACGGTACGACGGGTTTTATCAAAAAGAAAATGGCGTGGGCATGGTGCGTTACTTACTCGACGAATTTGGGAAGCAAAAAGCCGGTTTCCCCGCAAAATTGCAAAAACCTTTGAAAGCAACGTTCGTAACGGCCACATTGGCCGGTGGATTTATGAAGCAGACGATCCTCCCTGCTTTGGAGAAGGTGAAAAATTTTCGGGCTCAACTCGAAGTTGTTGAAAATCAATTTTATGGCTCAAGTATTCGAATTACCGGTCTCTTAACGGCTCAGGATATTTTTCGTCAGCTTTCGAAACGGGACCTGGGAGATAAAGTCTATCTTCCCGCGAATTGTTTAAAAGATAACTCGATTTTTCTCGATGATTGGACTGTTAAAAAACTAAGCTCAAAATTAAATTGTCCGGTCGAGCCACTGGATGATTTTTTAACCATTTTTAAAAATGGAAACTAAGTAAATGCTGCGACCCCTGGTGGCCATAATCGGTAGACCGAACGTTGGTAAGTCTACTTTATTTAATCGAATTATTGGCAGTAGAGATGCCATCGTCCATGATCGGCCCGGGGTAACCCGCGACCTTAAATATGCCGAAACAGATTGGGCCGGAAAGGATTTCACCCTGATGGACACGGGCGGCTATTTGCCGGGCAGCGAGGATAAAATTGAAAGAGCAGTATTCGGGCAGGTGCAGGACGCAATTCACCAGGCCGATCTGGTGGTGTTTTTACTCGACGCCCAAACAGGCCCGACCGGTTTAGATGAAGAAATCGCTCAACTGTTAAAAAGGAGCGGGTGCGAAGTTTTAGTCACAATTAATAAAGTAGATAAAGAATCTGATGAGGTAAATTGTGCCGAGTTTTACCGCTTAGGCTTAGGGAAGCCGGTTTCCGTTTCAGCGATGCACAGTCGAAAAGTTGGAGACTTCCTGGATGCTGTTATTTCTTGTCCATCGATTTCTAAACCCTCGGCGCCGCCAAAAGACAAACCCCTGATCTCACTGGCAGTGGTGGGGCGTCCTAATGTGGGTAAATCGTCTTTTATCAATGCGCTGTTTGGAGAGGAAAAACTAATCGTCACGGACGTCCCCGGGACCACTCGAGATTCGATTGATACAGTATTTAAATACCATGGTCAGGAATTTTTGCTTATCGATACTGCCGGGCTTAGAAAAAAGGCAAAAGTCAGAGATGCGCTGGAATATTACAGCACGGTGCGAAGTCTGCGCAGTATCCAACGCTGTGATGTTACCATCGTTATTCTTGATGCGACAGCTGGTCTGGAATCCCAGGATATGAGGATTTTGCAGGAGGCAATCAATTTAAACAAGGGAATAATTTTGGCTGTCAATAAGTGGGACTTAATTCAAAAGGAAACGAATACAGCAAAGGAGTACGAGGACGAGGTCAAAGACAACCTGAAGAGTGCTAATTTTTTGCCTATTCTATTTATTTCAGCTTTGACGAAGCAACGCATTTTCAAAGTAATCGATATTGCAAAATCAGTAAATGAAGAACGGGGGAAAACTATTAAAACCGCGGCATTGAATAAATTCCTGATTGAAGCGACTACGCGTTATGCGCCGCCCTCAATGAACCATCGCGAAGTTAAGATTAAATATTGTACCCAGGTAAAGAGCAGTCCCCCCGTATTTTCTTTTTTCGTAAATGAGCCCAAAGCGATTAAAGCTAATTATCGTTCTTATCTTGAAAATCAACTACGACAGAAATTCGGATTTTTCGGCGTTCCGCTTTCTTTGTTGTTTCGCAAAAAATAATAGCGACGCTGACCTTTTTGTTAAAGGTTAGCGTCTTCTTGACCCGGATACAAACGCCAACCTTTCTGGAGAGGATCAGCGTTTCCTAAGAATGAGTAAATGATGAAATCGATCAAAGTCAATACCACCGGTTTTTTATTTCTATTTTTCTCTCTTCTGACCACTGAAATATTTTCGCAACAAATATTCGCGACCCGAACAATAGATTATACCGAACAGCAATTGCAGGGCCTGTTTCTGGGGGCGTTAGCTACATTATCCGAAGATAGAATTCCTTTGGCATACCGTTCACGGGTTGCCGGCGAACCAAAGCTCAAGTGCCCCACTTTTCTTTTACTTGAGGTAAAACGAAACCTTGACTTATTCTCTCCGGATCAGCAATCTATTTTGAAACAAATTTTCATTCGGCCGCAACTTCCTTTGCACTATGTTAAGGCAACGGGCCAATTCAAAATCCACTATGCAACTAGTGGCCGGGATTCCGTTTCCTCGGTCGATAGTAATAACAGTGGCATTCCGGACTTTGTCGAAGAGGTTGCTGCGTCTTTGGAGCGATCATCCCGGATGGCAGTGAATGATTTGGGATACCGGCAACCTCCCGACGACGCCGGTGTGGACGGCCCTGAATATGATGTCTATATTCAGTCTTTAGGGAACGGCGTTTACGGCGAAACATTTGCTGAAGAGGAAGTGACGGAAACGCCGCAGAATGATTTCCGCAGTTATATCAGAATCGATAACGATTTCAACAACGGCCATTTTACCAGTGGGGTTCCGGGGGCTCAGGTGACGATAGCCCATGAATACCTGCATGCCATCCAGTTTGGCTACAGAACTTTCAAGACGAATGACGAAATATTTTATTACGAATTGTCTTCAATATGGATGGAAGATGTGGTTTATGATGACGTTAACGATTATTACCAATACCTACCCGGCTATTTTCAAGCAAGGAATTCTCCCTTTAATCAATTCACCGGTGCTAATCTTGGCGAAGCAATCTGGAATCACTTTCTGGAACAAAAATTTGAAGATCGTGCCCTGCTCCGCCGCCCCTGGGAAATCATGGAATCAGGTGTTCTTGCCATGGAGGCCATTGACCGATCTTTGAGAGAAAGAGGCAGCACCTTTGCGGATGAGCTGGCAGAGTTTGCGGTTTGGAATTACTTTACTGGAAGCCGTGCTGATGCGATTAATTTTTATGAAGAGGGGAGTGCATATCCTGAGGTGACCCTCAACGGGGACTTTGATTTAACCTCAGAAATTTCCGTGAATGATTCCAGCCGGGCCTCAACATTCAGATATTACAAATTTACCACTCTAACTTCCGGCGGAATTGTCATTACCGGGAGCGCTGAAAATGCTGAAAATTGGAGATTCGCTGCGATAATTATAAAACCGGGAAATTCGGTTGATTTTCATGTGTTTAATATTTTAGCAGGCCGGAGTCTCGGTTTTATTCCACAATTCTCAGAAATAATTGTTGTGCCGGTTAATGCCCTCGTCGTAGATGGCGACGATTTGCCGCAGTTGAGCAGGACATTTTTAAACTTTGATTTTAAAATCCAAAGTACCCCTGCAACCGCCAGTGAGCAGGGTATTAAAGATATTTCTCCTAACCCATTTTTCATTCCAAGACATCCCAAGGTAGTCTTTCGTTTTGAACCTGTAAGTTCAAACGTATTTGAAGTAAAAGTACTGACCTCGGATGGGCGAGTCGTTAAAACGGCTAATTTAAGCGACGGCTCGGGTGCTCTTGGATCGGGAGCTTTTTCATGGGATGGGCGAAATGATAAAGGGGAGGCGGTCGCTTCCGGAGTTTACATCTTTCTGCTAAAACAGGATGGTTTTCATCAGTTCAGGAAATTCGCCGTAATCCATGAGTAATTTTGAGTTTACCTTAAAATTTTGAGTTTACCTTAACTATTGACTTTTGTCCTATTTTTTCTTATAATTGAAAGATTTTAAAAATTCCTAAAATTTTCCAGGAGGGATTGTTTTGACCAAAGGAGATATTATAAATATTGTAGCAGAGGGGACCGGGCTCACAAAATTAGAGACCGGTGCGGTTGTGGATGGGTTTCTAGCTACGATAGGCTATGCCTTACAAACTGGCGATTCAGTTACAATCCGCGGGTTTGGTAGCTTTCGTACCGTGCATCGTCGCGCCCGAGTCTCAACAAATCCCAAGACCGGTAAGCCGATGCAGGTCCCGGACAGAATTGCCCCGGTGTTCAAAGCATCGATTGACCTTAAGAAATCAGTAAATAAAAATAAAACGTTTGAATAGATTGGAGGTGAAAAAGTTTGCCCAGCGGTAAGAAAAGAAAGAGACATAAAATAGCAACACATAAAAGAAAAAAAAGGCTTAGAAAAAACCGGCATAAGAAGAAACCAAGGTAAGATAAGATAAATAAATTCAAACCTTTGAACCCCCTCCCGGCATCTGTTTTATTTGGCACAACAATTTTTTTATTGTTTATCGTCGGGTGGGGAGTTATAAGAGTTGTCTAAATGGACCTGCCTTTTATTTTTCACCCAATTTTTAGTTTCACACCGATGACACAACTAAGCTTTGACGATTTCTTAGTTGAAGAAGAGTACCTCACGGTCACAGACCTTACCAAGGAAATCAGGTATCTGCTGGAATCGACCTTTAGAGAGCTTTGGGTCGAGGGTGAGATTTCTAATTTCAATCACCATTCCAGCGGGCATATGTATTTTTCTTTGAAAGACGAAAATGCACAGATTTCATGTGCCATGTGGAGACGGCGAAATCAGGAGCTCTTTTTCACGCCTCGGGATGGCATGAAAGTCGTCGTGAACGCCCGGGTGACTGTTTATGAAAAGCGTGGGAACTACCAGCTCGATGTGCTGCAAATAAAACCTGCAGGATTAGGTGAGTTACAATTGGCTTTCGAGGAGCTCAAAAACCGGCTTCGCGGTGAGGGCTTATTTGCTGACGAATATAAGCAACCGATTCCACTTTACCCGGAGCGAATTGGAATTGTTACGTCGCCAACCGGAGCGGCAATCAAAGATTTAGTAACCGTTCTGCGCCGGCGTTTCCCCGCAATTCAGATTGTTTTAAATTCGGTACGGGTGCAAGGTGAGAGTGCCGCAGCGGAAATTGCTCAGGCCATTGATGAATTTAACGAATACGGTAAGATCGATGTTTTAATCGTCGGGCGCGGCGGTGGGTCACTGGAGGACCTGTGGGCCTTTAATGAGGAAAGTGTGGCACGAGCGGTTTTCCGCTCACAGATTCCGGTGGTCTCCGCAGTTGGACACGAAGCTGATTTTTGCATCTGTGATTTTGTGGCGGATTTGCGGGCGCCCACGCCTTCTGCGGCGGCAGAGCTGGTTGTTCAGAATAGGGATGGCATAGCAGCAAGACTTAATCAAATGCTCGAGTTCATGTCAGGTTCTATTTTGGATAGAATAAAATACCAAAGAGAAAAAATCCAATACATTAAAAACAGTTACGCTTTTCGCCAGCCCGAGGATTTAGTCGTTCAGTACCATCAACGATTGGACGATATCAGCCGAAATTTAAGAAAATCAATGAGCCATAAAATTGATTTAAACGAGCAAATGCTTAATGGTTTGAGTAAAAGGCTAGCCCTGCTTGAACACAATAATGTCCTTAAACGCGGCTACAGTTTCACCTTTCGCTGCTCCGATGGTAAGCTCATCTCCAGGGCCAATGAACTGAATAAAAAAGATGAAATTGAGATTAAGTTTTATCAGGGCAAAGTCTTTGGAACTGTGAATGAGGTGGAAGGTTGAAAAATATTTTGCGAAAATGTTAATTAAGGATTGAATGCCCAAGAAAACCTTTGAACAAGCCATTAAGCGATTGGAAGAGATCGTTGCCGAATTAGAGGAGGGAAATTTACCTCTCGAGGAATCGCTCAAGATTTATGAAGAAGGTGTGGAGTTAACCAGGTTTTGTTCAATCAAACTCAACGAAACCGAGGATAAGATCAAAACGCTGGTGAAAACCGGCGCTGATTTCAAATTGAAATCTGCTGATATTTAAAATACCTGCTTGGCCATTAGTTTTTGGCCTTCGTTTTTAATTCGTGAGATTTAGCTGGTCAGTATCATTTCGCCTGCGAGGGTGATTTCGATAACTATTTGTCACGGATTGATTTTTTTAGCTAAAAAAATCGCCGAAAGCCAATCCCTATTCAGGTGTTACTTAAACAGGCACAGAGAGTACAAAGAATACATCAACAGGAAAATGATTTTAGGACTTACAGGAAATACCGATAAGGCGAGTGTCAAACCGTTCGTTAGCAAATTTATTAAATGGCTTCAGAAAGTTGGGGCAGATTTTATAATAGAGAGTGAACTCGCCGACCACTTAAGCCTGCCAAATGAGTCCAACCGTCGCTTCGATCTAAAGAGCTTTTGCGAAAAATGTCAAATGGTGATTTCGTTTGGCGGTGACGGAACCATCCTTTCCACGGCCCGCGCTATCGGAGATTCGGGGGTGCCAATTTTGGGGGTGAAAATGGGCGGGATGGGCTTCCTGGCTGAAGTAACTCCTGATGAACTTTACGCCAGTATGGAAGGCATCTTAAAGGGAAACTATCAAATCGTTAAAAGAATGGTCCTTAAAGCTGAGGTTGAGGGAGAAAAAGACAATCAGTACCATGCATTAAACGATCTGGTTTTTGATAAAGGCGCCGTCTCCCGGGTCATACATATCAAGACGTTTATCGACGATGAGTTCTTGAATACATATATTTCTGATGGTTTAATAATCTCGACGCCAACGGGTTCCACTGCTTATTCGCTGGCCGCCGGCGGGCCTATTTTACTGCCCTCAATGAATGCGATAATTATCAACCCGATTAGTCCTCATACATTGGGAGCCAGGCCGGTGGTGATACCTGACGACAAAGTGGTTAAAATTAAGATTGAATACGCCCCCGAAAATGTATTATTAAGCGCGGACGGCCAGGTTGGTAAAAAGTTAAAACAAGGACAGACTGCCACAATTCGAAAGGCGGATTATCAAGTTAAATTAGTTTCCTATCGCGGGCGTAGTTTTTATGATGTGCTGCGAGCAAAACTCAACTGGGGTGAGGATATTCGTGAAAGTTTGGATACAAAAGCGGCGACTCGAAAGAGCCGAAATCGCTTGACTTCCTAACCTAAAATCAATATATTCTTCCTGTTTTTAGACCTTCATTTGCCCACCGATTGTTGCTTTCTCAACAATTTTAATGTTTTGGGAATAGAGTAAAGCTGGGTTCGGTTGTAATTTGCTTAGTTGCAATTAATTAAAACTAACAAAAGGTTAATACAAGTAAATGTCTGGAAGTGAAATTGCGTTGCTTGCATTTTACGGTGTGGGGATTTTTATATTAGCCCTTTTCGGAATCCATAAATATTTTTTGTTATATTTGTATTGGAAGTACAAGAAACACCCCATATTTAAACCGGGCAAATTCGAGTCCCTTCCCAAAGTTACAGTACAATTACCAATTTATAATGAAAAATATGTTATCGAAAGACTTATAACCACTGTTTGCAAACTGGACTATCCCAACCATCTGCTGGAAATTCAGGTACTGGACGATTCTACAGATGAAACTCGGAATATGGCCAGGAATTTGGCTCAAGAGTTTAGAAAGCGTGGCGTTGATATCAAACACATTCACCGCAGTAACCGAATCGGTTTTAAAGCTGGCGCGCTTGCGGCAGGATTAAAAAGAGCAACGGGAGATTTTGTCGCCATTTTTGACGCTGATTTCGTGCCAAAACCAGATTTCCTCAAGAAAACCGTCCCCTACTTTGTTAACGAAAAAATCGGCATGGTTCAAGCACGATGGGGACATATCAACCAGAATTACTCGCTCCTTACTCAGATTCAATCTGTCTTTTTAGATGGGCATTTCATTATTGAGCACACGGCGCGCAATCGGTCCGGCAGATTTTTTAACTTCAATGGAACTGCGGGGATTTGGCGGAAGAAGGCTATCGAATCCGCCGGTGGCTGGCAGCATGATACTCTTACAGAAGATCTGGATCTAAGCTATCGGGCGCAACTTAACGGTTGGAAGTTTGTCTACGTGCCGGATGTCATTGCGCCCGCTGAACTTCCCGTTCAAATGGATGCCTATAAACTTCAGCAGCACCGTTGGGCCAAAGGCTCAGTGCAAACTGCGAAAAAATTGTTACCAAGAATTGTGAAAAGCGATTTGCCTCTTAAAGTCAAATGGGAAGCCTGCATTCATCTGGTTGGTAATTTCAGTTATTTACTTATGACCATCCCGGCGATTTTTATCGTACCGATTTCCATTATGCTGTTTAACTTTAAGATGTATCAATTCTTACCGATTTATTTATTGCTTTTCTTTTCCGCTACTGTTTCGGTTTTTGTGTTTTACCTCGTTTGTCAACGGGAAATTTATCCGGATTGGCGACGAAGGATAAAATATATTCCAGCCACAATTGCTTTCGCCATCGGACTTTCGCTCAATAACAGTAAAGCAGTCCTCGAAGCTCTTTTTAATGTTAAAACCGATTTCAAGCGCACCCCCAAATATAGGATTGAATCTAAAAACGACGGTTGGAAAAACAAGGTTTATAGCACTGACAAGAATTTTCTTCCATTTTTGGAAATGCTGCTTGGGCTTTATTTTACTGCTAGTATTGTTTACGCACTGATTAATAAAGTTTATATGTCGATCCCGTTTTTTGCACTATTCCAGTTTGGTTTTTTGTATATTGCCTCCCTCTCTTTCCTGCAGATGTACAAAGAGCGGAAAGAAAATAAAAAGGCGTCGCTGCTGAACTGGATAGCGCCTCAGCCACTATCACCCGAGTCTGGAGTTCCTCCTGCTGTTGAGACTACAGCATTGTCAGCAGAAAAATAACGAAATAATTAAGTTAAAATGTTATATGATTTTAAGGAGCTTTAAATATGTCAAAACCAATAACATTCACAGATGATAATTTTGATTCAGAGGTCATAAGTTCTGATTTACCTGTTTTAGTTGATTTTTGGGCTGAATGGTGCGGTCCCTGTAAAATGATTGCTCCTTCGGTTGAGGAATTAGCCGGTGAATTTGAAGGTCGGGCAAAAGTCGGCAAGCTGGATGTTGATAATAATCAAGTTACAGCGGGCAAATATGGAGTCCGTAGCATCCCTTCTCTACTAATTTTCAAGGGTGGAGAAGTGGTCGATCAAATTGTCGGTGCCGTTCCCAAAAACCAGCTTCAATCGAAACTAGAAGCTGCCCTTTAAGTAAATTTAAACAAAATTTTCAAGGCACTTGATTTAGTCAGGTGCCTTATTTTTTTTTGCCAAAAAGATCAACCAAATGAAATACGATGTCCTCATCACTGGCGGTGGGCCGGCCGGTTTGTCCGCAGCTTTCACTGCTGCGAAGTCTGGTGCAAAAGTAGCAGTATTTGAAAAAAGTAAGGAAATCGGCTACCCGGTTCATACCAGCGGTGGCAGCTGGATCGATGAACTTAAGGCGTTAGATATACCCGGGCGATTTATGCACCCCATACATGAAGGGATTTTTGCCTCAACGAACGAAAAAGCTGTCTTTAGATTCGATACTCCTCCGAGCTGTATTTTAGATATTCGCGGTTTGTACCAATACTTGGCCGAAATCGCTGCGGCCGAGGGTGCTGAAATTTTTGTTGATTCCACTGTTGTCGGCCTGCACTATGACGCGAAACGAATAAGCGGTTTAAAAGTCCGCAACAAAGCACGTGAACGTCTGTTCGAGGCACCTTTAGTGATCGATGCCAGTGGCGTTGCAAGTGTGATTGCCCGTAAAGTTGGCCTGTCGAATGGCTTTGCTAAGTTAGGTGTGGGTGCAGAATATGATTTGTTTGCACCGCATTGGCCACAAGACAGGGTGGCTTTCCTTTTTGGCAATCAAGTTGCACCTGCGGGATATGCCTGGATTTTTCCACACCCAAACCAGAGAATTCGTTTGGGAGTCGGTGTTATAAATTCGGAGAATAAAATCGATCCCCGGAGATATTTAGACAAGCTTCTTAATAACCCTGTTTTGTTTAAACAGGAACTTTCTGACGTCAGCCAAATAGAATATCACACCGGTTTGATCCCGAGCGAAATCTATCTGAAAAAAACCGTGACTGACGGTGTTTTGGTGGTTGGAGACGCCGGTGGATTAATTTCTACTTTGCTGGGCGAAGGCATACGTTTTGCAATTGATATCGGCCGTATGGCCGGAAGAGTGGCTGGGGAAGCGGTTCAAAAACAACGATTTGAGACCAGGTTTCTCAGCAAATACGAGGCATTGTGGAAAAAGAAATACAAGCGGGTCTTTCAAGTAGGTGAATTCGTAAACAAACGGTTGGTGAGTTATTCGGATGAGCAATGGGATGCCCGAATTAAGGTTTTGGCTAAATTGGACAGCGCACTCATCCCAATCTTTTTAAAGGGTAAATTTAGTTTCAAATTATTGCTTAGGATGTCACATTCAGTTCCAGGTTTGTTTAGGAAGACAGCCCTGACTGCCTTAAAATCTATTTTGAAAAATACTTGATTTTGATAAAAGGAATTCATTATCTTAACTATAAGTCTTACCCAATATCATTTTTGAATGAGAATTACAAAGATAATTTTGCCATTGTTGGTTAGCCGGGTGAATGTAACCAGCAGTGGCATTTTTGTGCCGGATATTTCTGGTTAAAGGGGAGAAACGTAAATGTTTGCAGTAATAATGGCCGGCGGGTTAGGGACGAGATTTTGGCCCAAAAGCCGTGAAAAACATCCCAAGCAGCTTTTAAATATTTATGGGAAAAAAACGTTAATCCAGAATACAGTCGATAGATTAAGGCCATTAGTTCCTGCCGAACGTCTGTTTGTGGTTTCTACTCGAAGTCAATTGCAAGAAATTAGAACCCAACTACCCTGGATCCCCAAAAATAATTATATCATCGAGCCAAAAGGCAAAAACACAGCTCCATGTATCGGACTCTCGGCATTGTTTCTGGAACGACTGGATCCCGAGAGCGTCATGGTTGTCCTGCCTGCAGATCATCTTATAGCGAACAATAGTTTGTTTCACAAGACGATAAAGGTGGGGGCCAAAATTGCAGCTGAAAGAGGCAGCCTGGTCACCATTGGCATCAAACCTACTTACCCGGCCACGGGATATGGTTATGTTCAATTTAACGAAACACTCGAAAATGTTAACGGCGTGCAACTGCTGAAGGTAAAAACCTTTGCTGAAAAACCGAATTTTGAAACTGCCAAAAGATTTATAAAGAGCGGAGACTTCCTTTGGAACAGCGGTATATTTATTTGGAAAACTCAAACCATTCTTAAAGAAATTGAGGAAAACATCCCGCATTTGTACGACGGGCTTTTGGAGATAAAAAAAGTATTGGGAACACCCAAACAAGACGAAACCATCGAGCGGGTTTATTGCCAGATCAAAAATATTTCGATTGATTACGGGGTCATGGAACATGCCAAAGATGTTGCCGTGTTGAAAGGGGAGTTTGAATGGAATGATCTGGGATCCTGGGATGAGGTCTACAAGCTTCATAAAAAGGATAAAGATGAAAACGTGCTCATTGGGCAACATATTGTTAAAGACAGTAAGGGCTGTTTTATTGATTCCCCTGACAAATGCGTTGCCATAGTTGGGCTCGATAATATCATGTTGGTTGAAACCGAAGACGCCATTCTTATTTGCCCACGAGATCGCGCTCAAGATGTCAAGTATGTTGTTGAAATTGCAAAAAGAAAAAACATGACTAAATATCTGTGAGGTACGGCAAATGCATGATGACGAGGTACTACAAAGCTTCGAGAAACTCTTGACCGATTTAGAAGTTGAGCTGCGATACGAAAAAGGTGACTTTCGAGGAGGCATCTGCCGATTCAAGGAGAAAAAGCAATTCATCCTCAACAAGAATCTTAACGCCAACCAAAAGATTATGATTATGGCAAATGAGCTTAAATCAAATTTTGATTTAGATAATCTATATCTGGTCCCTGCTTTAAGAGAGGTTATCGGAAATGCAGATAGTTTGGGGCAATAAAAAACACACGAAAGAGGGAAAAGATATTAAGATGGAAACAAAAGACCTGTTAGATTACTTTAGCGAAGATCTTTTTATTTCGCAAATGAAAGCCTCGACAAAAGACGCATCACTGGATGAATTGGCGAGTTTGTTTGTTAAATCTAAAATAATCAGAAAGAAAAGCATCGTTCTCGAAATGCTGCAAAAAAGAGAAACGCTGGGCAGCACAGGCATTGGCAAGGGAGTGGCCATTCCGCACGGAAGGACTACCGCTGCCATGGACGTCAAAATTGCTTTTGGAAAATCCGAGCAGGGAATGGACTTTGATTCCATCGATAATAAACCGGTTAATCTTGTTTTCATGGTTTTAGCACCGCCTCACGATGAAAATAATCGTTACCTGCCCATCTTAGGTAAATTGGTCGAAGTTTTGAGCGGCGTTAAAAATAGAAACAAGCTGAAGAAAGTGGAGACTTTTGATGAATTCATTCAGGTTTTCAATGGAGTTGATTAGATGCTTAAACATTTAGAATTACTGGTCGCTCTACAAGACCTTGATGTTATGATAACCGATATCGACGAAGTTAAACAAATCGGTTTCAAGGTTGGCGGAAAAGAAAAACTTAAGGAAGCGCGGAGCCAGTTGGCCGAGAAGTTGAGTAAACCCCTGCTTTATAATTATGAAAATTTACGAAAAAGGTATAAACGGGCAATCATACCGGTTAAGGACGATATTTGTTTGGGGTGCTTTATGCGAATTCCTACGTCACTTATTACCCGGGGCCGTAGTGATCAAGATGTTATCAATTGCGAAGGGTGTGGCAGGGTACTTTATTGGTATGATTAATCAATCTTCTTTTCGTACATTGCATATTTCTTGTAAACTTTAGCGCCAATTCCTTCCAGCGCCCGGTTCATCAAAACATTATCTTCCAAAATCCAGGAAAACTCTCCCGAAGAATATCCCTTGCGGGTTCCCCGCACATAAGTCTCATAGTAAAATGCAGGTGCAAGGCCGCGTTTTTTTTGAAACTTATGACGAACTCCCAGTGTGATAACCCGCACCGCTGTGATCTTCTTTTTGTTCAATAAGAGCTTGAAAATTCCAAATGGAAATAATCGGCCGTTGATCTCTTTCAGTATTTGATTGTAATCTGGCAGTGCAAGTGAGAATCCCGCGGGCTCGCCGTCAACTTCGGCAATGAAGACAATATCGGGATCGAGCACAGGTTTCAAATCCCTGGCCATGTGCAGGAATTCGGCTTTCTCCATCGGAACAAACCCCCAATTGCTCTCCCAGGCATCATTATAAATTCCTTGCACTATTGCTATCTCATTTTTAAAATCTTTCATGTTTATGTTTCGGAGACGAATGCGTTTATCTTGCAAAGTCTTTTTTGCAAATTTAACAAATCGTTCAGGCATTGGCGTGTCCTGATGAAGATAATACGCATAAAATTCTTTAACTTTATCCAGAGCAGACTCTTTCATAAAATTAAGATAGTATTTTGGATTGTATGTCATCATAATCACCGGGCTTGAATCAAACCCGTCGGTAAGAAAGCCGCAGGTGTCGTTCGTGGTAAAATTCGTAGGACCGCGAAGAGAGGTCATGCCTTTTTCTTTAACCCAGGATTCTGCTGAGTCTAATAGTTTTTTTGCGGCTTCCGGTTCATCCAGAGATTCAAAGAATCCAAAGAACCCCATTTTTTCATTATGAGTCTTGTTGTGATTGTTATTTAGAATCGCAGCGATTCGGCCGACTACT
>SMXC01000318.1 GCA_004356825.1 Caldithrix sp. | reverse complement strand
TCGTCAGTTTTAATACCGTCCATTTCGCCCTGGTCGATGACAGCAAATTTTCCTTGAATCTCGATCACCCGGGTTGGGAAAAGAGTTTGTTTACGGTATTTTACCCTGACAACTTTGAACAAAAATAAAGCTGCAATAATCAAAACGCCCGAACCCAGTAAAGCAATTCTCTTATTCGATAAATAACTCGGTTTTTGGGAATCACTTTCCGCAGCAACAGTTTTTACTGCCCGCGTTTGCGACTGCTGAGTTTGCTGCTTGGTTTCTTTCAAAAGCTTGGACCCGGAATTTTTTTTCTGTATAACCTGCCTTTTTGCAGGTGTTCTCTTGGTAAAATAGGTTGGTTTTACCGGTTTCCTGACCTCTTTCTTAGCCTCTTTCGGTCTCGCCGAGTAGAGATTAGGTTTAACAGTCTCCGCTTTCCCGGGTCTATTACTTAAAGCAGTCCTTGGTTTCTCAGTTTTATTATTTAAAATAGTCTTTGTTCTGTTTGCCACAGATAGTTTAGTCTTTTGGTAAGGAGTCTTTGGTGACGAAGACGTTAGCGTACTTTCTCTCTTCTCTTTCTTTTTACTTACAAATCTAAAGGTCCCCTGAAATTCCTGTTCAAGTTTTGACTCTTCCTCCGCAACGGATTTATCCGGGTTACTGACAACATTGGTGGCGAACTTCTCATTTGCTGGCCGATCTACTCTCGGCATGTAATAGCGATTTGCCGCTTTATCCTTTAAGAAGTCAATTTCCGAAGCGTAGTATTTTTCTGTTTTCGAATATAATAATCCCTTTTTGACCTTAACAGACACATAGTCAGTTCCATAAACCCACAAGGTGCCTTTTATGACCTTGCCATTTTTTAAATGGACTGCACATTTCTTACCCACCAAAGGTTTAAGAAATGCAAGTGGATTCTCTGCGATAGTTTCCTGCGCAGTTGTTGTCTGTCCCAAAATCACTAAAAGCCAAATGAAAACGAAAGCAAATTTGAGGTTGAATTTAGACATCATGATTACTTTCCTTAAAATTGTGAGAACTGAAACTGAATATCTTATAAGTAATTCTTCTGATGAAATTTATAATTATAATTTTCGACATTTTTGTTAACAATCTTGACAGAAATTTAATTTGAAAATTAAAAAATCTATTCCTGGCATGGGAATAAACAGACCGATGGGTCTGTTTTGTGCAAATAACTTCCGGACAAATATTTGATGATGAGTACAATAAGGTGAAAAAACACGGCAGCTTGTCATTGATAAAGCAACCATTTTGTTTACTCGGTATGGATTTAATCATACCTCTTTGAGTCAAATCCTGGCTACGACCGGTCTCACGAAAGGCGGCTTCTATTTTCATTTTAAGAGTAAAGAGAATTTGGCGCTCGCTGTGATTGAGGCGTTAAAAGAATGTTGGGCAAAGGAGATTCTACCCAAACTCAAAGAAGGAAAAGACGCCAGAGAAAATCTCAAGTTGATGTTTTCTGCGCCCGGTGATTGCTGCAACAGTTCAGAGGGGATTCGCCCGACGATTTTGCTTCTAAACCTGGCGACCGAAATGCTGGAGGTCAATGACAAATTTTCGACGATGCTGAGTCAAATCATCAAAGACTGGTGGACGATACTCGAGGCCATAATCGAACAGGGAAAATCGGAAGACATTTTCAGAAGTGATTTAGACAACCAATCCGTCGCTGCGATCATTTTGTGCAACGTAATGGGGGCCAATCTACTCGCTTTGTTAAACAAAGAACCTGCTTTTTATAACAGGCAACTTTCTTCATTTGAAAGAGTTTTATTTATAGGGATTGAAAAAAACTAAAGGTGTGCAAATGAACTTATTCAAGTCTAAAAACAACGACCGCGACTATGAGTTTGATATCCTGCTACGGGAAAACCTGAACGGTATGTTTTCTCTCGCCTTGCGGATGACCCGCAACCAATTAGATGCTGAAGATTTGATTCAAGATACGGCGTTGAAAGCGTTCCGCTATTTTCATAAATTCGATCGGGGAACCAATTTCAGGGCCTGGATTTACCGCATTCTTACCAACAATTTTATTAACTTTTACCGCAAGAATAAGAAACAGCCAACACAAATTGAAATTGAAAATGTCTCATTCAAATTAAAGCAGGAAGGAGCGGGTTTCTGGAACCGGCTCAACGACAGAAACAACGGATTTGATTACGATGATTTATTTGACGATGAAATCAACGCTGCCATCGACAAACTGCCGGACGAATATAGAATCGTTCTCTTGCTTGCGGATGTGGAGGGATTGAGCTACAAAGAAATCTCGGAAGTGATTGCACACCCCTTGGGAACGGTTATGTCGAGACTGCACCGGGGCAGAAAAATGCTGCAGAGAAGCATCAAGCGATACGCTCAGGAGAATGGGTACCATACGGTTTAAAATGATCTTTATTCAATTAACAACATCTTCCTTGTCTGCACAAATTTACCGGCACGCATTTGAAAGAAATACAAGCCACTAGCGACTGCCCTTTTTGATGCGTTCCGGCTATCCCAAACTACTGAATGGTTTCCAGAAGATTTCAGTTCATTGTCTACCAGAGTCACCACTTCGGCTCCAAAAATGTTGTAAATTTTCAACATGACTCGTTCCTCTCGCGGCAAGCGGTAGCGAATGGTCGTCGCTGGATTGAAAGGATTCGGGAAATTCTGCGATAATTCAAAATCAGTTGGAATGGTTTGCACAGTGGCAAGCTTTTCGCCAATGAACTCGCTCGTGCCAACCAGAAACTTCAGGCTTTTCGGTTGCTCTTCAGAACCGGCCACGGCGTATCGGGGATTATCTCTGAGATTCTGAGTCAGGTTGAGCGCGGCATCCACCAACCAGACCTCAAACTCGCGCGGCACCTTCTCAATACCTGCAAAGGTCAATTGCACCCGGTCGTGAATGTTGCTCTTGACTTCAAATTCCCAGGAGCTGCCGTAAGCAAACTCAGGTCGAAAATCCGTTGAATAACGTGTACTTCTCGTGTTCCACTCCGGATGCGGGAAATAGACCGAGACGTATTCACCGATTGGCGGGGGCTCGGGAAAATCGTGCCTGTCCCGTTCCTCAGATGCAAGAAAACTCACGCCGGCAACGTTATCCACATCCCGAGCCTGCTGGCATTGCGCTGAAATTTCAATTGCCCACAAGATGTCGTTAGAAGCACGTCGTTCCGGCCGCAAGTGAACAGGAGTATTTCGGGACTTTTTAGACAGTCCCGAAACTGAGAAGTCCGCGTTTATGAAAAGGGCATTAAGACTGGGCTGCTCATTAAATACCGCATAGCCTTCGAAGGGCAAAATCTCAGTAACTGGGTTGGTTACAGGATTGTTCCAACTAGCCGTGTCCGCGCCGACAAATGTTCTAAGGTCAACTGGACTACGGTCATCAAAATGAATGTTCGTGACAGGAATTGCGAAGTTGAAAGGGTTGCCGATTAAATTCCACCCGGAACGTAACACGATAATAAATTCCGGGAATGTTATGTTGGATGAACCCGCGCCGGTGTCGATGATTCTAACCGGTTCGGTGACCAGCAACCAGTATCCTTTGCCCGGCACAATTTCGCTTATTTCCGGAAATTCGACATAGGCGTTGTTGCCCACGAACTCGGAGAAACGCCACCTGGTGTCATCATATTCGCCCAGGTCATCCTCGAGAAGAGCTGCTGGGCTTTTGTCGTCCAAATCCAGCGGGACAGAGAAGATACGATAGGCGGTTTGTGCGCTGCCAAACGGCTGCGCTTGTCCTCTCGAGATGCCGCCACTGACATGGACCTGAACAGAATAACTCCCCTCAAGGGGAAGCCGAACGGTGCTGCCAGCAGTGTCAGTGGCAACAATCTGATACTCAACACCTCTTATTGTTACTTCCCCTGCTGGAATCGTTCCTAGAAATGAACCATTGCCTTGATCTACCATAGCAAGAATCGTAAAAGTGCCTTCGCCACCGCGCCGAAAAAGTAAACTGAGTTCCGAAAAGTTACGCCCACTATCGCTGGCTGCAATCGCTATTTCTGTCCCGGCTTCCGCAGTCGATAAGGGCGTATGTTGAGGCCGCAAAGGAACCTTCTCAGTAATCGTCAAAAACTGGTTAACTGCCACGCCTGTCAACACCTGAACGATTCCTAAGGGCCACTCAATTGTAACGGTATCGATGATAGCGGCATCTGCTAATCCGAATTCCACATTTAGACTATTTTGCCCACGCCGGCCAGTTTGACCTGATATTTCACGCATTTGCTGCACCTGTTTACCCTTAATGGCAGCATTGAGTTTTATTTTGGTGCCAATTGCCGACCTGTTGGAAAACGTACCGACACACTTTATGTTAATCCAGTTATTGCTGTTGCCATCGTTTCGATACAAGAGATTACCACCTTGAGCGACGGCGACAAAGAGATCGAGATCGCCATCGTTGTCGTAATCGCCCCAGATAGCAGATCCACCCCCCCTGTCGTTGACGATCGGACCTGTCGTGATGGCGGTAAAAGAACCATCACCATTGTTTTCATACAAATGATTTTTTGCAGGGAGGTTTCCAGTTGCAGATACAAAGAGATCCAAATCGCCGTCGTTGTCATAATCACCCCAGCTGCTCGCGCCACTGGAACCTCCGACTAGTTCGACGATTTCACCGGTGGTGATTGCGGTAAAGAAGCCGGCGCCATTATTTTGGTACAACGAGCTGGTTGAAGCATCGTTACCACTGGTGACAAAGAGATCGAGATCACCATCGTTGTCGTAATCGCCGCTACTGGCACCGATAGTACTCCAGACATGATCGACCAGCGCTCCGCCCGCGATTCGGGTAAAATTGCCACTTCCATTGTTTTTATACCAACGGTTGTTTGCAAATAGCCCGACAAAGACATCGAGATCGCGGTCTCCGTCAAAATCGCTCCAAAGAGCAAATTGGCCCCCTCCGTCGTTGACAATCGCGCCGCTCGTGATGCGGGTAAAAGTGACTTGTCCCGTTCCGTCAGGGTCGCCATTGTTTCGATATAGGAAATTGTCTTCCAGCGCAATCGCAGTTATGACGTTCGCGACAAGAAGATCGAGATCACCATCATTGTCGTAATCACCCCAGCTACATGCCAGGGCATCCCCCCTGTCGTTGACAATCGCGCCGCTGGTGATGCGGGTAAAAGTAAATTGCCCCGTTCCGTCGGGGTCGCCGTCGTTTCGATACAACTGGTTTTTTTCATCAACATTATTGCCGCCACCAATAGCGACAAAAACATCGAGATCGCCATCGTTGTCGTAATCGCCCCAGGTGCTGCTGCTAGTAAACCCCGTTTCAGAGGCTGAGCCGAGGAAGGAGGTAAGCCGGGTAAAAGAGCCCACGCCGTTGTTTTCATACAAGACATGATCCTCGCTCGCATTCGCGCGGAACAAATCAAGATCGCCATCGTTGTCGTAGTCAACAAAGCAGATACCGCCATTAAAGGTGAACTGATCGGTGACAAGCGGCCCAGTGGTGATCTTGGTAAAAGTGGTTTGGGCGTTGAGAAATGAAGCTGACAGAACGAGGACTATAGTAAAGATTACAGCTTTCATAAGCATCACCTTAAATTATGGTGAAATTCCAAATTAGAAATTACGAATTACAAATAATTTCAATCACAAACCTATCGAACGTAAACCATCTTTTTGATGGCGCTAAACTCTCCAGCCTGAAGTTGATAAATATAAATGCCGCTGGCCACAACCTGGCCCTGGTTGTTACGGCCATCCCAGATTGCGGCGTAGTTACCTGCTAGTTTTCTCTCATTATTCAATAAAGTCGCGACTTCTTTACCCAGCAGGTTGTAGATTTTTAGAGTAACCATTTCATCTCGTGGTAAGCCATAGCGAATGGTGGTCGCCGGATTGAACGGATTGGGGAAATTCTGGGACAACTCATAATCGCTGGGAATGGTTTGAACACTGGCAAGATTCTCGCCGATGAACTCGGTCTTGCCGACCAGCAGCTTCAGGCTTTTCGGATGCTCTTCAGAACCGGCCACGGCGTACCGGGTGTTATCTCTGAGATTCTGGGTGAGGTTGAGCGTCTCATCCACGAGCCAGATTTCAAACTCCGATGGCACTGTTTCCAGTCCTGCAAAGGTTAGCTGCACCCGGTCGCGAATGTTGCTCTTGACTTCGAATTCCCAGGTGTTGCCTTGTGAAAACTCCGGTCTGAAATCGGTGCAAAAGCGTTTGCTCAGCTTGCCCCATTCCGGGTGGGGGAAATAGATCGAAACGTATTCGCCGATGGGTGGGGGTTCGGGCAGATCACGTTGGTCCCAATTCTCTGCGGCCGATAAAACCACGCCTGCCACGTTGTCCACATCCCGGGCTTGCTGGCTTTGGGCATGAATTTCAATCGACCAGAGGATTTCATTTTCGCTGATTGACTCAGCCGCCTTTGCCAGTGAACTGGTGGAGACCGAGAGGTCCGGGTTTATGAGAAGTGTAGTGGAAATCTCACTAAAAACCGTATACCCTTCAAACGGTAGAATCCTCGGAACCGGGTCGGTGACTGTATTGTTCCAACTGCCGGTGAATGTTCTGAGATCAGCTACCCTACTCTGCAAGAGAATGTTTGCGACTGGAATCGGGAAGTTGAAGGGGTTGCCGATTAGATTCCACCCTGGACCTAAGGCTATGGCATATTCTTCGGATGTTATGTTGGACGTACCCGCTCCGGTGTCGATGACTCTCACGGGTTCGCTCACGAGAAACCAATACCCTTTTCCCGGCATAATTTCTGTGATGTCAGGATATTCAACATAATTGTTATCGCCTAAGTACTCCAAGAAGCGCCACCGCGTGTCATCGTACTCGCCCATATCATCTTCCAAAACGGATGCCGGGCTGTTATCATCCAAATCCAGGGGCACGGAGAAGATACGATAGGCGGTCTGATCACTGCCATGGGGTCGCGCTTGCCCGCTCGATATGCCGTCACTGACATGAACTTGTACCGAGAAAAAACCTTCAGCCGGCAGCCGTCCCAGGTTGCCCAAAATGTCCCTGGCAGCAATGCGATACTCTACACCTCTTGCTGTAACTTCACCTGCAGGGATATTTCCTCGAAACAAACCATTGCCCTGATCAGACATGGGCACAGTCGTAAACGCGCTTTCACCGCCGCGGCGAAAAAGCAAGCTGGTTTCCGCTACGTTGTTGTCAGCACTAATGGCAGCTTGAACAGTAATTTGTCTGTCTGATTCAACAGTTGATGTGGACGTATGTTCTATCTGCGGAAGCGGAATCTCCGTAACCGTCAAAAACTGATTAACCGACACATCGGTCAACACCTGCACCGTTCCTGAGGTCCATGCAATTCTAATGCTGTCAACTACAGACGCATCCCCTAAACCGAAGTCAGCCTCCAGGCTATTTTGCGCGCTCTGCCCAGTTTGGCCCGAAATTTCAAGCAATTGCCATACCTGTTTGCCGTTAAGGGTGGCTTTGACTTTTACCTTCGCACCGATAGCCGAAGTGCTAGAAAGTGTACCGACGCACTTTATCTTAATCCAGTTGTTATTTGTGCCATTGTTTTGATACAAAAGGTTGTTTTCCCTATTGGCGACAAAGAGGTCTAGATCGCCATCGTTGTCATAATCACCCCAGCTACAACCCAGAGAAGAGCCACCGTCGTTGACAATCGCGCCGCTGGTGATTCGGGTAAAACTGCCATTACCATTGTTTCGATACAAAAAGTTGTCTTCGCTTACACTATTGGCGACAAATAGATCCAGGTCGCCATCGTTGTCATAATCGCCCCAGCTACAACCCAGAGAAATTCCTCCGTCGTTGGCAATCGCGCCGCTGGTGATGCGCGTAAAGCTAATCTTCCCCATTCCTTCGGGGTCACCATTGTTTTGATACAAAAAGTTGATACCGATATTCGCGACAATGAGATCGCCGTCGTTGTCATAATCACCCCAGCTACTACCCCAAGAATTTCCGCCATCGTTGACAATCGCACCAGAGTCAATTCGGGTAAAGGTCGCCTGTCCAGTCCCTTCGGGGTCACCCTTGTTTTCGTACAAAAAGTTGTTACCAGAATTCGCGACAAACAGATCGAGATCGCCGTCATTGTCATAGTCGCCCCAGCTACCGCCACGCGAACCCGCCTGGTCATTGACAATGGAACCGAAGGTGATTTTGGTGAAGGTGGTTTGGGCGAAAACACTGGAGACGGGCAGAAAAAGGATTGCAACTATCTGGATTTTTTTAGCATAATCTCTTCCCCATAGTTTGTTGTCATTTACTTTGTGTCATTTTGCTGAGCGTCAATTTTGCTATCGCGTCATTTACCTCGTGTCACTTGCTTCGCGTCATTCGCTTCGCTGTCATTTGGTGCTTCAGATTTTTGTTTGCCAATTGAATTGATGTAATTGTTAAATAACCGTCCACAATGACTTAATGACGCTGAAGGCAAAATGACAGCAGCGCCAAATGACTATTGGAATTAGAAAAGCCAATTCGGTTAAAACGGGTAATTTAGTCTAAGATTACTGATCGGCCGGAAACGGCGGAGGATCCGGGAGCCGCGGAGCTGAGCTGCCACCCACACCAAACACTATGACTGCGGTCACGGCGCCGGCTAACAGAGTCCCACCACCCAAATACAGCCATCTTTTTTTGCGGGTTTTCCCCCGCGAGCGAACCTTTTTGGCTTCGTCGACGAGTTCAACAAACTTCGAGGGGTCTGCGGTGCGATCGGGCTGGAAGTTTTCATTCAGGTCCAGTAGTTTCTCGATGGCATTTTTCGCTGTGGGCAATTGATCTTCTGCGATGTACGCCAGGGCCAGAAACTTGTAGGCCTGCACCCGTTCGGCTCCCTCCGGGATGCCGTCCGGCAGGCAGCTTTCCAGCCGCACAATCATGTCGGCGGTCCGGCCCACATCATACAGGCTTTGGGCTTCGGCGACCGTGGTTGCACAATCCTCCTGTGCAGAGGTTGGTGAGATGCAGAAGATAATAGATAGAACAATGATCACACCACAAATGATGCTTTGACTTTTTCTTTGCATAATGCCCTCCTTTAGTCGAATTTCTTTTTAGCCACGGATTTACACTGATGAAACACGGATTCTTTAGTAAATGAAACGTTTGAATTCAACCTTCTCTTTTCCGAAATTGATTAGTAATCCTACTTTGATGCCCGTTGCTTTTAATTCATTGATTTACTTTTATAACCTGAGTTCGATATAAGATCAAAGGCCAAAAACTTACATATACCGTCATTCCGGCAATCTTTAAGCCGGAATCTAGCCTGAATAATTCATAAAAAAAGCTGTTTCATCCAACAAAGTATTGTTTTATATTGTTTTAGGCATAAGTGCAAACGAAAACAAAGTTGGAGAAACAGCTTGATGAAAGATACGAAACAATTGGTATTTTTTAAAGGGATTTCCGGCAAAAAAGTTGAAGTAGATTTTGACGGTGGCCAAATGAGTTCCGATTCCGGATTGCTTTTTCTTCGTGAATTGGAGTCTGAGCTCGGTATCATCGATCGCATAGTCAATGTGATGCGCGAC
>SMXC01000317.1 GCA_004356825.1 Caldithrix sp. | reverse complement strand
GATCACATGAACCCAGTTTCTTTTTAATTTGAGCCAAAACGTTGACTGCGGCTAATTCCGCTGCACGATAACCTACTGGAGACGGAAAGATTGCCTCAGGACATGCTCTGCGACTTTGCGTGCGATTTAATTTTCTTTTTTGGTTCCGGCTTGTCCGGGTTAGGGTAACAAAAATTCTAATCTTCAATTCGTTCCCCGCCCTGAAACTGAGCCTTGAATTAAAGAAATGCCTATCTTCACCCACAAAGCCAATTATAACGAAACACATATCAGAACCACGAGCGCCGTTGGCAGCTTCCCAATGGATCCAGCCCTTATGGATGTGAGGAGATGAGCGGAAATGTCTATAAGTGGTGTTTGACCAAGTGGTGCGAGAACTATCAGGCAGTTGAGGATAACACGACGACTGGTGAGGACCTGCGTGTTGTTCGGGGCGGTTCCTACCCAACTATCATAACCTCGTGCGCTGCTCGTACCGCAACAGGAACAATCCAGACTTCCTGAACTACAACTTCGGTTTTCGTGTGGCTCTCTCCACCTCTGATCTCTGAAGCCCCTGCACTCTGAATCTCTGATCGCGGCAAAATTAGCGAATTTGACTATTAGGGTCGTCCGGAAGAGAGGAAGTATGAAATTATGTCTTCATAAATCTAATCTAAAAAATCCCTCTAAACGGAAAAAGGGTAAAATCCAACCGGCATTTTAATTAAATGGCCATTTTTTACCCACCTGGGCAAAAATTAACCAATTCCAAAAGGCCTCTTATAACCTTTTTTTATACTTCTCCGGCAAAATTACCCATAAATCTTACACTTTCTTTACAATCGTAAAACTGGCACATTAGTTGCTTAAGAAAGGGGAAGTTGGGTAATTTTTATATAGTGGAGGCGAAGACGGCCGGTTCAAAAAAAGGAGAGTGTAGTCCTGACAGACCGTCTGAAAGCTCAAAAGCTGGAAGAGTCACTTAACTTCCCCACGGGTGGGGGCGCGTCTGCTTGGTGAGGGGGAGGATGCTCAGAAGGAGAACGTCATGAAAGAATTTCAAACAATAGAAATCCATCCGTCGCCTCATTTGCTTACGGATTCCGGGCTGCTTTATTTTCGGTTGGGAAATTATCCCCTGGCAATTGAAAGATTCACCAAGGCTCTGGAAATTTCGAATAACAAAGTCAGACTCTATCGCTATTTGGGAGAAGCCAATTGGAGAATTCGAAATTATAAAGGTATGGCCCGCTGGAACAGAAAAATAGTTGCCTGTTTTCCCAATGACATCGGAGGTTGGCAAAACCTGGCGACGGCGTATAAAGCCCTGGGGCAAAAAAAACAATTTACCCGGGCGACCCGGCACATTGACTCCATCAACAACCGCAATGTTTCCTCGAAAGAATCAGAGAGAATCGTATCCAAATTTATTGATTAATCATTTTCCCCAAGCCATATCTTCCATAGCATTTAGCAGACCTGGTTGATTAATCAGTTTGAGCGCAAATATTGGTGAAGAAAACCTTACAAATATTAGCCCTCCAGCTGGTAGCGCTCAATTTTGTTTAGCAGACCCCGACGGCTGAGTCCCAAACTTTCAGCGGCTTTAGTGCGATTGCCCTTAAATTTTTTTAAAGCTGTAGCCAACATTTTGCGCTCAAGGTTTTCCACTGCACCGCTGAGATCAGGCTGATTTTCCAGCGCCATCCCGGGCTTTATAGGACTGCTGGTTATTTCCTCGGGGAGAAGTTCTACATCTATGGTTTTATTATCCTGCTCAGCTAAAACGACACATCTTTCCACGGCGTGTTCCAGCTCGCGAACATTCCCCGGCCAGAGGTAACTGTTTAAATAATCGCTCGCTTCTTTTGTAAAACCTTGCACGGCCTTCCGCAAAGATTTGGCGTAGACAGTTAAAAAATGATTTGCCAGGATAGGAATGTCTTGCCTCCTTTCGCGCAGGGGCGGCAGTTTTACCGTGATGACTTTCAAGCGAAAAAACAGGTCCTGACGAAATCTCCCTTCTTCAACAGCCTCTGCTAAATCCTGGCTGGCAGCACAGATAATCCGAGCATCAATTTTGATAAGATTTGTGCCGCCGACCTGGCGAATTTCCCCTTCTTGAATAGCGCGCAGTAACTTCGCCTGCAGGGCCGGGCTGGTGTTGTCTATTTCGTCAAGAAAAAGAGTGCCGCCGTCTGCAATTTGAAAAAGCCCTTTTTTATTATCAGTTGCGCCGGTGAAAGATCCTTTAACATGCCCGAACAATTCGCTTTCTAAAAGATTCTCTGGAAGCGCGCCACAGTCAATTGCAACAAACCTCTTATCTTTCCTGGAACCGTTATAGTGAATAGCCCGGGCAATTAATTCCTTGCCGGTACCGCTTTCACCATTGATTAGAACCCTCACATCCGTGGGGATGATTTTTTCAAGAAGCTTGAAGACTTTTTCCATGGTTTCGCTGCGGCCGACAATTTCTTCAAAACTATATTTTCGTGCGACTTCTTTTTTTAAATGGAGGTTTTCTTCTTTAAGCTTGAGCAGTAAACTGGCATTCTGGAGCACAGGAGCCGACTGTGATGCAATAATATTCAACAGCCGCAAATCGTTCTCGACAAAATTTTTCTCCACGCCTTTACTGTGAAGAATTAAAACTCCGAGAATCTCCCCGCGTGCTTTTATCGGTACCGCCAGCACTGCTTTAACAGGGTACCCCAAAAGCCCCAGGCCTTTAAAGCGGTCATCGATCAAGATATCATTCACAAGAAGCGGTTTTTCATTTTTTAAAAGCCAGCCGGCGATCACCATACACATCTTTTGAATAAGCGCTTCATGCTGTTCCTTGCCAACGCGAATCAGCGTAGTGAATCGATTGTCGGTTTCATCTTTGGTCAGCAAGATTGACCCCTGCCTGGCGCCGGTGAGTCCGGTCGCCTGGTCAATAATAGTGTTTATGATCTGATCCAGATCTGTGGTGGAAGAAATGGTTAAGGCAAGCTGATTTAAGGCCTGTACTTCTTGCAAGGATTGATTGAGTTTTTGCAGGTTGTCTTTCATGATTTCAAATAAATCTAAAGGTTGAAATGAAAAATAACAGCTTCTCAGAGGATTGTCAAGCTTTATTTATACGTTGTATTTATACGTTGGTGAAGAAGCAAGAGAACAGTCGTTTAGTAATTTTGAATAAATTGTTAAAATTAGTTGTTTAAAAACAAGTGAATACTTGCCGGTCATTTGACCTGACTGGTTTATCCGGGTTAGGATATTCCACGCCAGGTTATTTACTGCTTGACATTGTTAATTGATCCCTTAACTTTAATTTAAAGCATGCTTTTGGCCTTTGGCTCCTATTTCTTAGAATATACGTTGTGAAGATCATTTCACCTGACAGTTGATTTACAACCACCATTTTTAGCTATAAGCTAATTGCCAAAAACCAATCACTCAATTCAGGTTTAGCTTACTGAATTGTATTTTGCAAGCTAATTTACCGAAAAAGCGAAAATGAAAAAAGGGGCATACACTTTAAAATTTACTTTTATTATCTTTATTGCCGGCCTGTTTCTCTTTCCCGATCTCTCATTTGGCCAGCGGCCACCGGTTCCGCCAATAAACTTAAGTTACTTTAGAATTGATTTTGTGCAGTCCGGGGCACGGTCTGCGGCTCTTGGCAGCGCATTTATCGGTGCCGCCCAGGACGAAACAGCAGCTCCAATTAATCCCGCAGGTCTGACCTATTTAAAAAGCCCCGGTGCTTCGCTGCACCAGAGAATTGCCAATTTGGATTTTGAAGAGCCGGAAGGTGCGGTAGCTGCAGCGAATAGAAAAACCGGATTTAGTAGTCAGAATTTCGACCAAAACCTCGCTGTGGTCTTTTTCCCGATAAAAAGGTTCACCTTTGCGATCCTTCGGCAAGTGGGATTTGATAATCGCTTTACTTTTGAAACCCAGCAATTTCTAACCATCGATTCACTGACCACGCCTCGACAGCTTTTAGGGGGCCTCGGCAATTTCCCCGGTCGAAAAGTAGACCTGAATTTGCGATTGGTCAATGACGGTTTTTCTGTCGCCTATAGAGTGAACAAAAGGTTAAGCTTGGGAATAACCGGCAAAATTTCAGTGCTGAATATAAGATTAAATGAGCAGACTTTTCTGGATCCGAATGTTTCAGGCGGGCGACTGCCAGCAGAAAATAGACCGGAAAACATCTATTCAATTACTACCATCGATGAGCGCGTAACGGATCCCAGTTTTAGCTTTGGGGTCATGAGTAAAATAATTCTGGACAAACTGTTTGTTGGTGCAGTGCTTAATTTAAATCCTTCGTTTGCCCTTAATTCAAATATTTTTCTTCCTGAGTATAAAACCGGTACAGAAACTTTCAAGGCAGAATCTGCCAACCCAGAGTTTGAATTTTCGATTCCCAACAGTGCTGGCTTTGGACTTTATTATGTTCCCCACAGCAGCATCCGATTTACTTTTGACATCGTTCGTATTCAATATTCCGATCTAATACGCGATAATGATTTGAATATTGTTGCGGACGATGAACTGAACCCTGAGACCGGATTTTATGAAGATCCTGACGGCAGGCCCGATTTAACCATTGATGATGTCACCGAATTTCACGCCGGCATAGAATTTTTAGTTAGACCAAGAATGAGTTTCGTGGCAAAACGTTTTAGCTTGATTCCGGTTCGAATCGGTATCCATACGAATCCCGGCCACCGGATTTATGCTACCGGAAATAACCCGGATCTCAAAAGGTTATTCCCCAAGGCTAAAGACCGAATCCATTACAGCTTCGGGTCAGGATTTTTGTTAAACAGCTACCTTAAGTTTGATGCCAGTATAACATTTTCAGCCGACAGTTTTGTGTTTATCGCTTCTACGTTAATTGCGCTGCCGTTTTAAGATAACGAATTGTTTGTGATAAAATTTTTTAGCTCTTAAATAGTAACCCTGCCGCATATGAAACGAAGTATGACAATTCCAGACTTAAAACTTTCCCTGCTTCTTCTTTTCATGGGTACGATTTTTTTACCAATTCTCATCGCAGACGAATGGGACGAAAGCTATGAAAAAGGTAAAGCGGCCTTGCAGCGAGGCGAATGGCACAAGGCGGACAGCCTCTTTCAAATCGCATTGAGTTTTCGGCCGGAACCGGATCTGCAAGCTGCAACATCAGCGCTAAAATTGATTGAGTACCTGCCGCATTACTATTTGGGTCAGGCCTATTTTTTCCCCGGGCGTTATGATCTTGCTTTGCAAAGTTTCCAGGAATCTGCTAAATTAAGCGCCATAGATAAAACTCAACATTTTGTCCGCCTCAAACGACTTATGGAAATGTCGGAAACCCTCAGCCAATTTTCGGACCAAAAACGTCAAGGATTGGTTGACTCTGAATTTGAAAAAGACGCTGCGAGGTTACAAGACTTGCTTTTAAATGGCAATTACAATCAGGCGGCTTTTTTACTACAAAGTTTAAAACAAAAATTGCCTCAAGATAAAAGACTAGCTGTTTTAGAGCGGTGGGTTCAGGAACAGCGTGGCAGGTTCGATTTTGAAGCCGACAAACCCGATGCAGGAAGCGAGGCCGAAGGGCGTTTTTCAAAGGGATTGGATGATTACCTTGTCGGCCGTTATGAACAAGCGTTGCAGGAGTTTAAAGCCGCTGAACAGCTCGATCCGAATTTCAGCGCAGCCAAAAGCTGGATTGGGCGAACGCGTATGGAAATGCAGCGGCTCAATCTTGCTGAAATTGAAGCTAATAAACCTCCACCGGAACCCCGAATTATTCAGACATTTATTCAACAAACAACCGCTCCGGTTTTTGTAATCCGTACGCCAAACGAAACTTTAAGTGAAACGCGTGCCAAATATATTGACGTTTCGGGCAGAGTCGGGGATGACCAGGGGATTGCTTATATTGAATTCACCATCAATGCTAAACCGCTTTTAAATTCCGATGGCGGACAGGTAAAAATTTATCCCCGTGAGAATGAAGACTCAAGCAAGTTCTCGTTCCTGCAGCGAATCCCGCTGCAATTGGGTGAAAACGAAATTGTCTTAACAGCTTACGATGTCGATTCAACAGCACACCGGACGATCGAACAGCTTTCAATGAGGAGGAAGCCTCCCATTTATAAAACTGCAGGATTTTTCGTTTCTACTGTGGCGATTATTCTGCTTCCTGTGGGTGTTTTTTTTATTTTTAGGATAGTTAAGTACAGGATTGCAATCACCAATAAGTACAACCCTTACATTGCCGGGGCACCTATTCGAAACGAAGAGATGTTCTTCGGGCGTGAGAAGCTTATTAAACGAATTTTAAACACAATCCATAATAACAGCTTGATGATCTACGGGCCGCGACGCATTGGCAAAACCTCTTTGCAGCACCAGTTAAGACTTCGTTTAGAAAAACTGCAGGATCCGGTTTATCATTTTATTCCGGTGATGATCGATTTACAAGGCACTTCCGAGAAACAGTTTTTCTCCACTCTAATGGAGGAAATAATAGAAGTTTGTAAAGCAGATTTAAATGGCGATACTTCATTTACCATAACGGAAAAACAACGCGGTTACACCAGCCGGGATTTTAACAGGGACCTCAAAAACCTGCTGCAAAGTTTAAGTGAAGCAAAAGAAAAAACATTGAAGCTGGTTCTTTTAATTGATGAAGTTGACGAGTTGAATAAATTTAGCGAACGGGTGAACCAGAAACTGCGCAGTGTGTTTATGAAAACATTCGCGGAAAATTTGGTAGCGGTTATGTCAGGGGCGCACATCGCTAAAAAATGGGAAAGCGAAGGCAGTCCATGGTATAACTTTTTCGAAGAGATCGAAGTACCACCGCTTGCAAAGGAACATTGCCTTCAGTTAATTCGGCGCCCGGTAGCTGGCATTTTCAATTACGATGCTGACGCCATTACAAAAATAATTGAATACAGCGAGTGCAAACCCTACATCATTCAGAGATACTGCGTAAATGTCATTAGTCGAATTATCGAGCAAAAACGCCGGAGAGTGACCGTTGAGGATGTCGAAGCGGTTGCGAGGGCTCTATCCGGGTGATAGTAATTTTTAGTTGAATTTTTCGCCAACAACCACGCAATTGTCATCCTCGTTGTATAACAAATCTCACACCCTTCCCAAAGCAGGTTTGTTTTTTAAAGCCATATAATCCGATATTTATCTCGCCAATGAAATGACTCACTAAAAGTTTTCACTTATTCTAACCTGAAATCGAAATTGATTACGCTGACAAATATTCAATATCTCCAATAGAATCAATTCTCTGTTCCTGGGTTCTCTATGGTTCATGAATTATTCAAGCTAAATAACACTCGAACCGGATAGTAGGGTTTAACTTATTTAGTTAATGTTCAACTATGATGACGAGTTTTTTGGGGAAGTAAAATATATCGTTTTGTCGCAACAACGAGCGGAAGTACATCTTGTGAACAAAATGTGGATAACTTGTGGAAGTATGAACATTTTTATTCATTGATGTAAACTTTTCCCAAGAATCAAGATATTGCGAATATCCACAGAAATTACCAAATATGAACGGTTTTAGCGTTTCGCTGAAAAATACGAGTGACTTAAGTTGTTTAAAAATCACTATTTAGATCGTAATACAAGATGCTTCAAAATTATAATTAACTGCATTATTATTTTAGTCAATTTTGTACAAAAACTTTATTTATTAAAATCTAATGTTACCAAATGGAAAGTTTTTGGGACTCACGATAAAAAGCGATGTGGATAACTTCAACAAGTTTACCATTTTAGATCCAT
>SMXC01000316.1 GCA_004356825.1 Caldithrix sp. | reverse complement strand
TAACCCGGGTAAAAAGCAGGCCTGGCGAATTTATGACCAGCGCAACAAAGCCACAGCCGACCTTTTGAGCCTCAACGACGAGGATCCGCGTAAAAGTGATGAGATTGTTTTGCACCACAGGTCGGATTCGAATGTCTCCAGAAAACTTGACAAGAGACTGATCAAGGAAATCGAGCCGCTTTTAATAGAGATTTTGAAAGAGGGTGAACTTGCTTACGAATATCCCTCGATTCCGGAGTTGCGCGAAATCCGTAAAAAAGACGTCGGGCGCCTCGATACCGGCGTCAAGCGATTGATGAATCCGCATATTTATCACGTTTCGCTTACGCCCAAACTTTGGAAGCTGAAGCACGGGTTGATTGAATCTGTGCGGGGGCAAGGCAACTGAAATTTTGTCTTTCTCATTGGGTGTCATTCCCGCGTGATTTTAGCGGGAATCTCCGGCGACATTTCCGGATTCCCGATAAGCTTGTGCCCGCATGATTCAAGCGGGTAAACATTCCGGAATGACAAAACTGAACCTTTTTGGGTGAAATTTTAGGCATGGAAAATAAAGACCTGCCAATTCCAAAATTCTTTCGACCTGATCGAGTGAGCGCTGTTTGGAGAGTTCCCTATCAGGAACGCTCGGTAGATGCTGAAGAGTGGGCCAAAAGACACAACATTCAGCCTGCTGCCACTGACATTTTTCGGGTCTGTCTCCTGCCGGTAGATGTCCAGAACACCTTCTGCATTCCCGGTTTTGAGTTGTATGTAGGCGGGCGTTCCGGAACCGGTGCGGTGGATGACAGCCGCAGGCTTTGTGAATTTATCTATCGCAATCTGGATGTCATCACGGAGATTTGTCCGACCCTGGATACGCACCAGGCCATGCAAATTTTCCACAACATTTTCTTGGTGAATGAAAAAGGCGAGCATCCGGCGCCGTTCACCCTGATTTCAGAAGAAGATATTCAGCAGGGCACCTGGAAGTTCAATTCTGCAGTCGGTCGGGCGCTTGGCATTGATAAAAATTACGGTCAGGAGTACTTGCTCCATTATGCCAAACAATTGCAAGCGGGGGATAAGTACGCTTTGACCATCTGGCCTTATCATGCCATGCTCGGCGGCATCGGTCACGCCCTGGTTTCTTCTGTAGAGGAAGCCATCTTCTTCCACAGTGTGGCGCGTCTGAGCCAACCGGATGTACAAGAAAAAGGGAGCAATCCGCTCACGGAAAATTATTCTGTCTTAAACCCGGAAGTTTTAGAAGACGGCAAAGGAAAAACAATCGCTAAAAAAAACAACACATTCCTCAAAAAGCTCATGGAGTTTGATGCGGTCATCATTGCCGGCCAGGCCAAGAGCCACTGCGTCGCCTGGACCATCGATGATTTACTCAAAGAAATTCGCGCAACTGATGCGAAGCTAACTGAGAAAATTTTCCTTTTGGAAGATTGTACCTCGCCGGTCGTGATTCCGGGAGTCATAGATTATACGGATGATGCAGACGCTGCCTTTAAAAGATTCGCTGATGCGGGGATGCGAGTTGTGCAATCGGGTGAACCCACTGCGGAATGGCATGGGTTTGGCTAACGTTTATTTCATGCTGCAGAGAGTGCTATAAAAAGAAAAGCGGAAAAAAGTCCAATGGGTAGTCCGATTTAATTGTTACTATTGAACAGGCGGAAGAAATACGAAACCTCTTCATCGTTCTTTGGTCTAAACACCAATCTGTTGGGCGTGAACCGGACTTCTTAGTAACATTGCCTTTCTCCATTCGCTGTGGCCATTTTAAATACCTAAATCTTCAACCGCCTAAATAAAATAAATTAGCTCGCTCTGCCACGTTTTGTTGATCAGTCAAAGAAATTTATTTCTATATTCATGATTAGAATTTTGCTTAATGTTGCTGACCCCAGAAACCCCTTCGGCTGTCCGATGGAGTTTCCAATATGTTAAAATTTTCAATTTCCTTAAAAGAGTGGTCGTTAAATGCTATGCTTGGCTGCTGTGCAAGCAAGAAGATAAAGATAAAATTTTGATTCGTCATCATGACAGAAAATCATTCTATCTAATCAGGTGAGAGACTTTGCTTAAAAAAGCCAATTTATTACAAATTAGTCAAGTAAAATTTGCTATGGCTGGGATTTAAACAGATTCTCCGGGAGTCGATCCATTTTTCTCTCTTCTTTCCTCGCCGCCGCCAGTTTACTTGCATCCAGCCCCATTTTGCGCAAGCGAATACTGTTTGGTATAGACGTCGCCACACTAGTTCATCTTCTGCGATGAATTCTATCCATCGGTTGGGTTCTATAATTCCCGTTGGATGGGTTTAGAACCCACTATGTGTTCACTACCTTTAAAGAGACTCAAAATTTTTTTGAAAATATGATTCGCCATTGCTTTAATGCGATTAACTCAGAGGGTTTGCAGAGCTTTTGGCGGTTATTGTGATGCTGGTGCACTTTGTGCGGTCGGCATTTCATTGCGAGTTGGCCGGGAATGGGAGTTGAATGCAATTGGGAATGGGCTTGCCATCTCGTTTTTTATTTAAACATTGATATAAAATTTACCATCATTGTCAAGTAAGAATAGACGCCCCAAATAAGAGTAAACCGTGTAACCATGAACCTCAAAGTATTTAGTCAAGACCTTCCGTATACGAGAAACGTCGGCTTTTACTAAAAACGGGTTGCGGAATTGGGTTTTTGTGAGTTCTTTCTTTGGTGCACCTCCCGTTAGAGTCTGCAATTAACTCCCTGGTCGCCATTTGTATGGCCTTGTCAATCCCTTAACTTGTCTGAAATCCTTTTAATAAGAAGACGTCATGAGATTGAAAAATCTCTCAAGAAAAGCCACTTTCACTAAAAGGTAGCTAGGGTCAGACTCAAATAAATGCAAAGGTTGGGGAGTGGACGGGGATGATGGGTAAAGCGCTTTTAAGTTAAGCGTAAATGTCGACGTGACTGTTTTTGATAATTTCTTCAGATTGCTTCATCATTTCCACGATTGCCTGCCCCTGTCGTTTTTGCTGAGCCAAAAGCTGCCTTGTAACCGCTGCAGTAAGCGCGTTGCCAATGTCTGCGCTTTTCATATCCATAGCCAGTTTCGCGATTGATGTCGCTCCTGAAATGTCCATGCTTCATTTATCGGTCGTTATAATTATTTCTTGCTATCGCCCGTAGTAGCCGAAGTAGCTACACTTTGGGTTTGTTAGGCCCAGATCTCCGGCGAGTTCTGCTACTCGCCCGGTTGTTTAGGGAAGACTACTGCCTTCGACTCAAGGTTCATCAAGCGATACACGATGGCGCCTCAACCAGATAAGACAGAATCAGCCTCAACTTTTCATCCTTGCGAATCTTTGCAAGATGGGAGAGTTGGGCTCTGTCCTTCACGACTTTGAAAAATAGTGGTTATTTTACTTCCCTTGTCAAGTGTATAGCCAGTCGCAGCGCATCTTTCATCATCAACCAGGTCAGCGAAAATTCGTGAAGTTCGAAAAAGTGCGTTTTAACCTATCCCGATACACGATCTCGACGCCCTCACATGCCAACACGGCCTTTTCCAACTCATTGTAGAGTCGGGCAAGGGCTGGCGATCTACCGCGCAGAAGCGACGACTTGTCACCGACCCGCAGGGATGGCGCTGATTTACCTGCCTGAAGGGCTCGATTGCATTTTGGGCATGCCCAGAGTTCGGTCATTACAATATTGGTTTAGATGATCTTGCCAATGCGTTGTTAATAAGAAATTAGCCTGAGTAATTCTACCAACTATAAAGCCGTCATTCCCGCGAAGCAGGCTGTTGCAGATTTCGGTTTTATAGCCCGATGGCGTCCCGCCGAGGGCCGTTGCAGGCTCGGCGGGGACGCCGTCGCACTATTTTTCATAGATTCGGAGTCTTTTGCAGCAGCCTGGAAGGCGGGCATCCATGACAAATCAACAACTTAGTGCAGGTAATGGGATGCCCGACTACTCGGGCATGACAATTTTGTATATTTTTGCCTGAGTTTGTCAAGGAATTTGTTTTCAAAACGGGGTACTGCAAAGATGGTCACGCCGGCTTCTGAAGACTCAGTAAAGAGCTTCTCATTTCAGCGATGTGATTTGGCGTTGTTCGGCAGCATCCGCCCAGCAAGCGGGCGCCAAGCTGAAACCACTCAATTGCGGCTTTTGCAAAATTTACGGATTCTGACGCGCCTATCCAGGCTCTCTTGGTGTCATCATATGTTTCGCCCAAATTCGGATAAACAACCACGGGCTTGGTTGGCGTGCCTTTTCGTGCTTCGGTAATGAGTGAGGGGATGAACTTGGGAGCCGTGCAGTTGATACCGACGGCAACAACTTGTTCGCATTCCTCAAAGAGGGCGGTACATTCGCGGATAGGGGTGCCGTCGCTGATTCTCTGGCCGTCAATGCAGGAGAAGCTCACCCAGGCAAAAACATCGGGAGTTGCCTTCATCAAGTCCCGCAAAACAAGGGCCTCGGCAAGGCTGGGAATGGTTTCACAGGCAAAAAGGTCGGCCCCTGAATCCGCAAGTATTTCCCAGCGTGACTCGTGGAATGCACGAAGCTGCTGCGGCGAAATAGAATAATTACCTCGAAATTCCGAGCCGTCGGCCAGGTAGGCTCCGTAAGGTCCGATGCTGGCCGCAATTAAGGGGCGAGTCTTGCCTCTGTTGCCGTTTCTACAACTCGCAAAATATTCGTCGCGGGCGTCGCGGGCGATTGCAACCGCCTTTTGGATAAGAGATTTGGCTTCTTTTTCCGATAGGCCCGCTTCCATAAAACCGGGGACAGTGGCCTGGTAGGTGGCCGAAATAATACAATCGGCGCCGGCTTCGAGGTAAGCACGGTGCACGGCGCGAATCTCATCGGGATGGCTGTTCAACAAACCGGCGGACCATAGTTTAGTATTGAGATTATGGCCGCGTTTTTCCAATTCGGTGGCCAAACCGCCATCCAGCAGAAGGAATCCCTGCATCTCCAGAAAAACGGTAAGCGGTGATTTTATTGAACTGGAAACTTGCATGTAAGATTCTATTTTACTAAGCGATTTTTTTGATTACTACACCTCACAAGTAAGCCGAACCTGAACGCATGCTATTCCGCCTTTTCCTTCTTCCTGGCCGAAGCCCGTTTGCCGGCATCCAGCTCCATTTTGCGCAGGCGAATATTCTTCGGGGTTACTTCCACCAGCTCATCCTCGGCGATGAATTCTATCGACTGATCGAGGGAGAGGAGTCGTGGCGGGCGCAAGGTTACGGTTGCATCGGATGTTGAGCTGCGCATGTTGGTGAGCTTCTTTTCGCGCGTGATATTGACAACTAAATCTTCGGTGCGGTTGCGTTCACCAATAACCATCCCGGCATAAACTTGCCTGCCCACTTCCAGGAAAAGTTCGCCGCGGTCGACCATGGCAAAAGTGGCATAACCGGTAATTCTGCCGACCCGGTCGGCTACCAGTGCGCCGCTGACCCGCTGCGGGATGGGACCGAACCACTCGGCGTGCCCTTCGAAGAGGGCGTTCATAATTCCGGCGCCTTTGGTATCGGTGAGAAACTGGCTGCGAAACCCAATCAGCCCCCGGGAGGGAATAACAAACTCCATATTAACACGTCCGTGACCGTGATTTTGCATGGAGGTCATTCTGCCTTTCCGGATTGACAGTTTTTCAGTGACCACGCCTATTTTGTCCTCCGGGATGTCGAGGAAGACGCGCTCCATCGGCTCCATCACTTTGCCGTTTTCTTCTTTGGTGATGACCTGCGGCTTTGAGACCATGAATTCGTATCCTTCCCGCCGCATGGTTTCGATGAGTATTGCCATTTGCAGCTCGCCGCGGCCGCACACTTCAAATGCGTCGGCACGGTCGGTTTTCTTGATCTTCAGAGAGACGTTGCTGAGAATTTCTTTTTGCAGCCGTTCGCTTAGATGCCGCGAGGTCAGGTATTTGCCTTCTTTGCCGGCAAATGGACTGTTGTTGACGTAAAATATCATCGAGACGGTTGGCGCATCGATTTTAATACGCGGCAACGGCTGCGGGTCATCCTCAGAGGAAATGGTGTCGCCAATAGTGACATTGTCAACCCCGGAAACCGCAATAATATCGCCGGCCTCGAGTTTATCCACCTTCGTTTTCTGAAGTCCTAGAAACGTGTAGCAGGCGGAGAATTTAACCCCGCGGGTGACGCTGCTTTCGCCACACAAAGCGTAAGTTTTGTTCATTTCGAGCACACCGTTACTGAGTCTGCCGATAGCAATTTGTCCAACGTAGGAGTCATAGTCGAGGTTAGTTACCAAAAATTGCGGCACGTGATCATCGCTTGCCACCGGGCCGGCTATTTCGGAAAGAATGGTTTCGAACAATGGCTGGAGGTCTTCGGAGCTGTCGCCGATCTTTGTGTGGGCCACGCCTGCTCGGGCATTGGTGTACAAAATCGGGAACTCGATTTGTTCTTCCGTAGCGTCGAGATCGATGAACAAATCGTAGACTTCATTGATCACAATTTCGATGCGGGCGTCGCTGCGGTCAATTTTGTTGATGATGAGAATAATCGGCAGGTTTTTCGCCAGCGCCTTTTTCACAACGAAGCGAGTTTGCGGCAGCGGACCTTCGCTGGCGTCCACCAGCAGGAGAGCGCCGTCTACGAGATTCAGGCTGCGTTCCACTTCGCCGCCAAAATCGGCGTGGCCGGGTGTGTCCACAATGTTTATTTTTACGTCATTGTATGAAATGGCGGTGTTTTTGGCCATAATGGTGATGCCACGTTCACGTTCGAGATCCATAGAATCCATGACCCGCTCGGCGACCACCTGGTTTTCCCGGAACGTGCCGCTTTGTTTCAGCATGGCGTCCAAGAGGGTGGTTTTGCCGTGGTCAACGTGGGCGATGATGGCGATATTTCGAAAGTTTTCTTTTCTCATTTTATCCTTATTGTAATTTTCGAGTATTAATTATTTTTGGATTAAGATTTAATTAGCCACAGAGGGACACGGATTTTCACAGATAAAAAAAGAATATATTGAGATCAAATCAATGTCTATCGGTGCTGCAAGCTGACAACCTCGTGTTTTTTCAGCAAAGTTTTTATTAGCCATGGATTTGCACGGACAAATCACGGATTTAATAAATGGAGTTTTCACTTTTTTTAACCTACAAAAGTTCTACAAATTTAAAATTGCCTGTCATGATTTAGTCTTTTTTAAAACGAATTTTATCTGTGTCAATCAGTAAAAATCCGTGGCTTAATTCTTTGGTTGCAGCCGAAGGCCGCGCTGGGTAAATCCGTGCTAAACTTTTTTTCGAAAAAACACTTTTAATCATTTTGAAGCCAAAATTTTGATCACCTTATCATGAACCAGACCATTTGTAGTTACCAGGCTGTTGCCGTAAATGGAGCGGTCACCGTCGAGAGTTGTGGCTCTGCCTCCAGCTTCTTCAACGATAATCTGCAACGCCGCAATATCCCAGGGTCGCACTTCCGGGTCAATTGCGACTTCACCGGCCCCTTCTGCGACCAGCATGTGCTGGTAAAAATCTCCGAACCCCCGGGTTCTCTGTACTTGACTCATCAAAGTGTAAGCGCCCGGCGGCGGCTCAGTTTCTTCCAAACCGCTCAAGTCGCCGTGGAACACTTGCGAATATCTGAACTGCTGAATTCCCGAAACCTCGATTGACTGGCCATTTCGAACCGCACCCTGCCCGCGTGTCGCATGCCAGCGACTTGCCAGTGCCGGCGCTGAGACCAAACCCGCGATGACTTCACCTCCTTCTTCAATTGCAAGAAGGGTGGCAAATAGGGGGATGCCGCGCATAAAATTGCGTGTGGCATCGATGGGATCGATTATTAAACGTGCGCCATCCGACTTCAATACTTCGCCTTGCTCTTCCCCAAAGAAGCCAAGTCCGGGGTGATTTTTCTGCACCAACTCATAAGCTGCTTTTTCGATTGCTTTGTCTGCTTCAGTAACCGGGCTCAGATCCGGTTTTATCTCGATTTGAAGATTCTGTTTTCGGAAAAACTGCAGGGCAATTTGGTCTGCTTGGCTTGCGATCTCCTCGAGAAACTTTAACCAGCCGGTTGGATTCATGTTTGGCTTTACACCCATGATTTTCGAATCCGGGCAATCTGGTTTAAGTGGACAAGGTCGTGACCAGCGTACAGGCGAATCATGTGTCTGATAGTTTCTTCACCACGTTCGCTGTGAACGCCCGCTCGTTGTAATTCTTCATCTGAAAGAGAGTTGATCAGGCGCAGATTTGTTTTTCGAAGAATTCCCAACAATTCCAAAACATCTTCGAGATTTGCCTTGTGGTATTTTAACTGGCTCGCCCAGCGATCCTGATCATAGCCGGTTATCTGCGGCTGTTTTTCTGCAACTACCATTCTAAGCCGGTAGGCCCACACCAGTTCCGAGTCTGCCAGGTGATGAATCACTTCCAGAATCGACCACTTTTCCGGAGCTTCGCGCCGGCTGAGTTGTTTATCTGAAAGTTCATTCGCAAGTTTTTTTAATTTCGGTATAAGTTCCCCAAGCACCGTCAGCGGCTCCTTATCGTCAAGGAGTTTTAAAACTGCATTTATGTAAGCGTCCGCTTCGTCTTTTGCGGCTGAAATTGAATTGGTGAAAATGGACATGCTTAATGGAACTCCTCAGGTTTGAAACTCCAAAGCGCCAAAGTTTCGGCATCTTTTATGAGCACGTTATTACCAAAAATAACAGGTTGTGACCAGGTCGGGCTATCGGCAACTGTATATCGCTTCAGTGGTATAAACTCATTGCCAGTTTTCCTGAATATCATCAGGATGCCGTCTGAGGTGAGTGAAAGCAAGATTTCGCCGGCACTAATCAACGCCGCGGTTCTGCCCTGCCGGCCTTCACTTTGCCAGAGAGTTTTGCCGGTGTTAGCATCAAGCGTAAAAAAATGCCCTTTGCGTTTGTTGGAAAACCCAACAAGCAGATTGTTATTTACAACCGGGACGCTCATATACATTGGGAGATTCTTATTGTGCCAGATTTTGTCGGTAGCCCAACTGCCATTTTTTTTGGTAGTCTTAATGGCAAATGTTCCTTTACGAACCCCGGAGAGAATAATCATTTCGTTATAAAACACCGGAGTCACGATGTTCTCGTTCCACTCGTCTAAAAATTCTACTTCCCAAAGCAATTCACCGGTCGCAGGCGAAACGCCAATGCAGGCTTTGTCTGTTAATGTAACCAACTGCCGGACGCCATCAATTTCCACAACGATGGGTGAGGCGTAGCCCGGGCCGTGATCTTTCCAGCTCCATTTGGTCTCACCAGTTTCGGCGTCGTAAGCCATTAAAGCTCCTTTAAAGTCGTCACCAACATGAACGATACAAAGTCCATTTTCTATGAGCGGCGCCATCGCGGTTCCACAAAAGAGTTTCGAGGTGTTAACCTGCCTGGTAAATTCTTTTCGCCACAATAATTTACCCGTCCCTGCTTCAAAGCAGGATAAAAGCCCGTTCACGCCCAAAGTATAAAGCCGACCGTTGTGAAAGGTCGGAGTCGAGAAAGGACCTTCGCCCTGATTGACGGCGTATTGATTTATGGTGAAAGGCGCGGGGTTGGTTTTGCTCCAGATGAGCTTGCCGTTTTTCAAATCAATGCACGAAATCACTTCCTGATTATCTTTGCGGCTGTGGACAAAGGCTTTTCCGTTTACGACAATTGGGGAAGAGTAGCCGCCGCCAACGGATATTTGCCATTTGCGGATTAATGTGTCCGGCCAGACTTCGGGCGGTGAGAAGCCATGCAGAATACCGTCGCGGTTGGGCCCGCGCCACTGAGGCCAGTCTTCGCCCAACCCATTCTGGACCGAGATGGCCATGGCAAATATTGCAGGCAGCAAAAATCTAAATGTTTTCATTTACTCCAATAATTTTAAATGGAGACTCATCTTCCAGGACGAGTCTCAGTCTCTCCTTGAAAAGTATAAAACAATTTTGCATATTCCAACATATTAATTTTGGAAGTTACATCAGCAGTAGCAGGATTCCAAGTCTCAAAATTGATCCCCGCAAAGGAGTGCATACAGCAAGTGTCATTATGTTCATCCAACATAAATAACGTCAGTTCGAGGTAAGGAATAAAATGAGGAGCAAAGACCAAAAACGACCCGTCCAATGTCATTCCTGGGATTGCAGCAGGCTGTTGCAAATAAGACTTAAGCCACGGATTGACACGGATTTCCACTGATTATCTGAATATTATTAAGGAAAG
>SMXC01000315.1 GCA_004356825.1 Caldithrix sp. | reverse complement strand
GGAGGCAGCGCAGCACAGTTCACTATCACGAGCGGTCGATCTTTGCGCTGACTGGCACTATGAATTGCCCTCGCAATCAAGTCTTTTCCCGTTCCCGTTTCTCCTAAAATAAGTACCGTCACATCTGTGGGGACAATCTCCTCCACCCGCGTGCAAACTTCCCGACCCATAAATAAATCATTTTGTCTGGACTCCACTTTGGCTATTTCTGGTTATGAAACTCAGAATATCCTGCCCTTTGGGACTACTAGGATGTTCGCTAACCATTCGTTCAGCAAGATGTTTTGCCTCGTTAAATCTTCCCCTTTTGAGATAGTGATCAGCGGCAGCATAGAGGAAGTCCAAGTTTTCCGGTTCGATTTCAAGAGCTTTCATCAGTGCTGCTTCAGCCTCTCGCTCTCTTTTCAAATACTGAAACAGGAGTCCGAGATTGTAGTGTATGCGGGCACGATCCGGGAGCTTTTCCGCCGCACTTTCGAGATAGGTGGCTGCCTCGGCATATTTCTTTTTCTCCACCAGTAAGAGTCCGAGGGAATAGGAAACCTCCGCAAGATCAGGATCTTCTTTCAGCATCTCAAGATATAGTTTTTCAGCTTTGCCACTATCGCCAATCCTGTTATAAAGGAACGCAAGGTTGGCTTTTGCCGGATAGAATTCATCATCTATTGCAATGGCCTCCTTATAGTTTTCCGCCGCCTTAGCAAGCTGACCCAGGTTGGAATACATATTGCCGAGATTGTGCCTTCCGGTCGCAAAGTCTGCCACATGTTCCATAGACTCTTGATACTCTACTAAGGCTGCCTGGAAAGCTGTTCTTTGTTTGGGACTAAACTGATCATCAGGTATCACAGTCAATTTCATGGCCGCCTGAATACGCACAGCTTTCACCGGGTCTTGCACCAGCGGGGCTATCGAACTGATGAGGTCCTGCGGAGTCCGCGGATTGAAACTCCGGATTGCCGTATGCCGTAACAGCGCCTCCGGATCATCCAAGGCGCGCTGGAGTGCAAGCCGACATTCGTCGCCGCTATATGCGCTCAGGAGAGAAAGAGAGGTTGCTCGAACAATCACAGGGAATAGTGGATCATTCGCCAACCGGATGAGGTCCGGCTCGGCCCCGGGTTCCCTTTTCCGCCCGTCTGCCAACACCGTTCCGTAGTGTGGCTTGCGTTTGATGCCATACCACTTGGTCGTGTACTCAACGGCCCATTGGGGCGATTTGTCTGCATGGCAATGATTGCAGGCATTGGGTGTGCCGAGCTCCACGCTGAGATCCGGTCGAGGAACCCTCATGCTGTGGTCCCGCCGGTAGTCGACGCCCATGTAGGTGCGACCGGGCATGTGGCACTTGACGCAGTCGGCGCCTTCGCCAACTTCGATTCGCTTATTTCCATTTTCCAGGATAATTGGCTTGCCTTCCTGTCCTTCCTTTTTGTGGAAGTGATGGCTGTATGCCGCATACTGGTCAGCACGATGACATTGAAGGCACAGCGCATTGCCTTGTTTTACCAGTCGGGTGCTGTGTACGTCGTGACAATCACTACACCGCACACCTTTCGCATACATATCGCTCTGAACAAATGAACCGTAGACATAAACTTCATCAAGGATCTGTCCGTCAGGGAAGTAAAGGGGTTCTAGCAATAATTGTGGAATCATCTGATCGAGGAGGGCCTTCCCGGTATGGTCATTGTCACCGAGCGAAGAACGTCGTGCATGGCAAGCCGCGCAAAGCTCCACTTGCGTTCTGTTATCAAGGACGTTTGTGGGCGCGACCAAACCGTTGTTGTCCTCGGCCCGCGCCATCTCAGACAGGTTGGCCCATTCCACATGCAGGGAACCGGGACCATGGCAGGCCTCGCAGCTGACATCTATTTCAAACCAGCTCGTTTTGTAAGTACCTGTTTTGGGGTCAATTTTTTTTTGCAGTCGTGTGGAATGACATTCTGCACACATACCGTTCCAGTTCTGGGCAGCATTGGTCCAGTACAACCAGTTATCAGGACCGATATTCTCCCCAGGATAAACCATCGGAAAAAGATGATACCACTTCTTTTTTCCCGTATCCCAGGCAATGGGCAAACACTGTAAACGGCCGCCTTCGAAAGGCACGAGATATTGCTGCAGGGGGTTAACACCGAAGACATAGGCAATTTCAAAATCACCCATCTCACCTCCAGGTCCGGTTGTATGCACATAGAACTTGTCACCTTTTCGATAAAAGCGGCTTACGATGCCGTCGTGTTCAAATTCAGCATTGTCAAAATCACCCAGAACGGTTTCCTGATTTGCGATATCCATAGCTTTGTCGTGATCGGAGTCTTGCCACAGGTCGTACTCCTTCTTATGGCATTCTTGGCAACTTGTGCGCCCCACGAAGGTAGCGACTTGTGTAGGCGCCAGCTCCCCCCCGCCACTGCCAAAGTAATGAACTTTCACCAGATAGAGTGGAATGGATAGAACAATTACAATCGTCGCTGCGAAGCCCGTTATCTTCCAATTGGTCATGCCGTCTTTATTCCCTTCTCGTTACGCATATGCCGCCTGCGATTTGCCAGATCGTTTCCGTTGCATCCATTTGCCTGCATTGACTTTCACCATGCCGTCGTCAATCATGACCGGATGGAAATTCAAGGCACGTGGCGCGGGAGGGCTGAGCACATTCCCCGTAATGTCAAAGACTGAAGAGTGACACGGGCAAATGAATCGCGCCTCCGATGAACTTCCATTCAACAGAAGTTTTCATAGCAACAACCGCTTTGTCATCTCGAAACGAAGCTTTGAGAAAACCCGAATCCGCCGGAACGCTAAGCCAGTGCACTCGAACTATCCCACCCAAATCCTGCACCCACAAACTATTCTCCCCATTGAAATCGAATGGCCGCGACTGAGGAAATGCGCCTGCAATAGCGGCTCTTTCTTCCCTGGTTGGAGCCTCTGCCGCTAAATGAGGACTGAACCCTCGTGCAAAAAAGGAGCAGCAAGATTAGCTGCAGCATTGCCAACCTGCCAATCACCAGGCGTGAGCGCGCTGAATCGATTAAGCAGTGACGCCATCGATTCATAGCCGACCTGTTCGGTTGTCGGTTCATGACTACTTCAAAACATTTTCATCTTGCCGGATTGTGTACGCTTGATTAACCTTTGTACTCTTTTGAATACGCTGCGAATCTCATTCTTTGTCAGGCCCATTTGTATAATATCTCCAGAGCGTCGGATACCTTTGCCTTCATTCAGATTGTTACTCGGTTCCACCGGTTGAAGTTGACCATTTTGAATCTCATACTGGGCCACTACACCCAGGAATTGCTGCATTTGCTCCTCGGTGATCATCTTAAGTCTTTCGATGGTCCGACGCGGTACCCGTTTCACTCTCATCTTCCGCCAAACCTCACCCCTAGCTGAGGCGAGGCTCTGGAAGGACACGCCGTTGTCAACGGCAAAAACTCGCGGATTATCTGGATCGGATGATACTAGAAAATTGCCTTTGTTTGAATCCTTATGGTCAATAAGATAAGCCAGAATATTCATATTGGCAAGATGTTTCGCGTAGGTGGAATCCGAATCGAATCGCTTCTTATCATAAATCTTTTCGCTGGTGATGTTCTCAAGCCAGTATTGAAAGAGGAAGAAGACACAATCTGTTTTACTAAATGTCGGACTGACCTGTGGTTCAATCAAGTGATATCGCTTCAGCGGTAGACTTCGTCCGACGGTCGGCGGTACAACGTACTCACCCGGCTCCAGAAACAATTTTTGCAGGCGATAGGCTGCTATTTCGTACCGCGGTTCATTATTGAAGGCGCTGCCCCCCCTTGGTGCTCTTTTCATCTTAACCCGCATGCGTTTGCCATCAGGCCATACGACTATCAACACTTTTGTCAAGTCTCCCTGAAATCGAGCATCTCTTTTTCTGAAAATTTCGAAGGACTCATGCTGGAGCTTGTGTTCTAGCTCTTCTGTCGGATGTTGGATATTACTATCCTGGGCGACTCCGACAATGGAGAAGAGAAGCAAACAGATCGACGTAATCAGTCTGGAAAAAATACGTTTGCTTGAAATCGAATTTTGCAATTTTTCTGGTATCATTGGATCTACCGGTTTCTCTGAGTAACTTGAACAGAAGACAATATATCAGCTATTCGCAAACACTGTTCGTAAAACCTCCAAATTAATCTTCATAATAAATAGATAAATTTTTATCAGATGGCCTGCCAGCAGCCTTGGGATGCGAAATAATTGTTCTCATGTCTTTCTTTTTATCCATAAGTGGCTAACACACGTGCATATTCGCGACAAGGCATAGTACACGCGGGAGGATCGACTATCGCCAATCCCCGGCCGGATCAGCATCGTTAGTGGGCCTCACCAGATGCTGGTACACGTTCCAGGATCCTCTGCAGGCCCCGTTCTACGACTTGTCGTCGCTGCCGGGGTGTGCGTTCTTCTTCAACCAGATCTTCTTCCGCGCCGCTCCAGATAATCTTTTCCGTCGCTGGATCAATAAAATCTAGTATGAAAGAGCCTTCACGAAACTCCCTCACCCGTCTCTGGTTTCGCGTCCAAACCTGACGATCTTCCACTACCAGAAGGTAGGTGACTCGAAAATCCGGATTTGATGAGGATTTTCTATAGCCCTTAGCCTGCAACAGTGAATCAACCGTGTTCGTGACAATTTCATCAACCAGAGGGAAGCGCTCCAACAATCTCTTCGCCTCTTCCGAATCATGTCTCGCCTCTTCAATCTAGTCGTAAGTACCGAACCGGGAAATATCGACGCTCGGCATGGCTTCATCTTTTTCCAGGTTGGTTGTGGAAGCGCAACTGACGATTAGCAGCAATGCGCAGCACCAATAGGCATCGAAGGGCCGGATAAATGAATGCACAACAATTAACACGTCAAAAAGCATATTACTGGATCAAGGGATATTCCTGGGCAATTTGCATATCAATTATCGTATTGATCTGATTTTCGAGCTGGATAAATTTCGCTGCGATAATCGACGATAAAGCTTTTTCAAATTTTTTATAGTAGCTTTTTTTCAACTTTAGCCGCTTCTCCTGCAAATCAAACATTGTTTTGACCATCTCCCTGGCTTTTTGATTTGTCATTTGGTCCCAGATCTGCGCATATTCTTTTATCAATTTGACTTTGTCGTCATTTATCTTGCTGAGTTCTAATTCATACTCTCTGTGCAACGGCCAAAAAGCTGAAGATTGCTCCGCTGTAAACTCCATGACCTGAGTGATAAGCTCTACCTTTCCGGCTCTAATGTCGGACCTTAGCAGCTCAATATACGCATCCGTTGGCGCGTCTTGTCCGTAAGCAAATGTTGTCATAGCCATCAATGCGAGAACGATTAATTTTTTCATTTTACTTTCCCTCCTATTTCCTGTTGAAATTCATGATATCTGCATATTTCACAATGGTTTGCACTACCGCCAAATCACCTTGAAACCAAACCCGATATTCCAGTCGAACAGTTTGTCCCTCGAAACTTGGAATCCGGGCCCGACATAGCTGCCAGTAGCTCCGAACATCATTTGTCCGACCTCAAGTTTCGATGGCCAGGGTTTCGCCCTCATGATCATGACAGCTCATTGGCAATGAATTCTGTTTCGCTCCTGTTTCCGGTTACCTGAAGCATCGAACCCTGACATGCAGATTCAAGTTGTCGGCACAGCCAGCAGCGGACAGGGACAGTGGCGTAAAACTTGCTCGGTCACGCTGCCGCGCAGAGCATCTAGAAATCCTTCATGGCCAGCCGTCGACATCACAATGAGATCAACCGATTTCACGGCCTCCATAAGTATCTCCGCAACGACAGCGCCAGGACGGCTTTCAATCTCCAATCGAACACCTGGCATCTCCGGCATGCTCATGACCGGCATATCGACGGCCTCACCTACATAGAAGAGTCTAATTGCGGTCTCGTCTCCAGTGACCTGAGCAATACGGGCCGCGTACTCCAGTGCCGGCAAAGGGCTCGGGTGAGATGCAACAGGTACCAGAATCCGTTTGAGCGTGATCTCGCCATTCGACCTCGAAACAAACCCACGCGCCTTATTCGGGACAAAAAGAGTTTTGGTTTCGCTTTTCAAAGCTATGCGTTCTGCCATTGATGGTCTGAGCCATTTCTGCAATCCGTCTCGACCTTCTGTGGCGAGGACGATCAAATCTGTCGGGTGTTCTGCCAGATATCCCAGCGTAGCGGGCACAGGATTGTCCCCTCGCACCTTGACTTTCTTGACCCGGACAGATAGTTCTTCAAAAACTTGATTTTGCTGAGTCCCTTCTTCGAGCAAGCCCCAACGCTGCAGGGTCTGCCGCACCGCGGGAAAAAGCCGCCAGTCTTTTGTCGACCCTCCGGCGTGCAGAATTGTTAATTCAGTACTTCGCAAAAACGCAATTGCCAGCGCATGTGCAAAAGCATTCTCACTAGCGGTGGAAAAGTCGGATGGGTGAAAAACCGACTTGACGAATGCTGCGTCATAGATGAACGATGATGCCATGGGTTCTCCTTACTATGTGCCTTCACTTTAGACCCCTACCGCTTACTCAAAAACCAGATGGTCCCCCTGAAGCCTGATCGCTCCTTTGAACCGAATTCGCCGATAGAATTCCGCGCTTAACTATCCCCGTACGCGATTTTTAAAGCTACAGGATTCATCTTCATGGTTGACAAAAAATCCTCCTGAGATGGCGTGCCGGCGCAGGGGTCAAAGACAACGGACTGAATCCCCAAAGACTCGAGTCTTGTCACGATCCGGGGCAAAGGTACCCCTTCCCAAATCACCCATTTCGCCGGATGGTCACGAATGAGCCGGTTCAACTCCTGCCACATAGCTTCGTCGGGCATGACATCGGGCTCCCAGTGCACACTCTTGCCGTTGATGCCATACCGATTTTGTAAGCACGCACGGGCTCGTTGTATTTAGAGCCTACAGGCGGATGATCAGTTGTCGGCACATTCAGCAGCTTAAAACGCCTCTTCCACATTGAAGTATATACCTCTTGTATTCTCTCCGAATCCTATATCAACACGCAGATTGACGTTTTCTTTCTGATTGAATTTGAACCGTAGCCCAATTCCGTAGGACAGCTTCATACTATCCAGGGAAAACTTGTCGAATTCTTCAGAGACACCTCCGATCCCGAGAAAAACTGCTGTACCGATGCGCCACCAAATATGCGTTCGAAACTCAATTTGCCCGGCGATATAATGCATATCTCGAAGTTTGCCCATTTTGTATCCCCGCATAATTTTCGAACCACCGAGAGCTGGCAAGCGATAGAATGGAGGCGATCCTCGGGCGACATCCGCATATAGCTGAAACGCCAGGACTTGATTTTTCTCCGCGTTGAGTCCAATATAACGCCGAAGGTCAACCTCATAACGGTTGAAATCGTAGCTACTGCCAAACCTCTTTGAAAAGAAGACCGCTTGAACTCGGAATAATCCTCCGCTTGAGGGATAAAATATATGGTCCCGGGTATCCCAGCTCCACCCCAGACCCAGCCCTAATGTGTGTGGGCCGTTCTCACCAAGGCCTTGTCCGGCATCCTTAATCTCAACATGCTGGTAGTCGAATATAAATCCTAATTTTCTAATCTCTTTGAAAGCGAACAACGCGGGCACACGCACCTCGGCCTTCACGCCATATACCTGAGCATCGACCTCTGGATTGTCGACGTCGGGTGTGAAATAAATTTTATCCATCAGGAACGTTTTCACTGAGATGAATATTCTATTTTGTAGGAGGTAGACTTGTGGAGAAAAACCTATTTGATATTGATTACTGGTCGAATAATAACCGGCAATTCCGATTTTGGAGGGGCGCAGGATCTGATCTTCCGCAGCATAAAAGGTGATGATTCCGCCGGCGCCGATAGCAAAATTAATCTCCGGAGTATAATATGTAAAAGGGTATATGGTGATCCTCATGTCATGGGACATCAAAAGGTCGGCATTGACGATGGAGTGAATCGAGTCTTCTGACGATGTTTGCGCTTTGACGTGATCTGCCAGGCATATGACGATCAAAACAACGAGTAGCAATTTCCCTTTCATAGACACAGCTTCAGAAAGTTCCTAATTCAAGTCGACGCACCGCGGGATAAGCTGCCAGTCTTTTGTCGACCCTCCGGCGTGCAGGATTGTTAATTTAGTACTTCGCAAAAACGCGATTGCCAGCGCATGTGCAAAAGCATTCTCACTGGCGGTGGAAAAGTCGGATGGGTGAAAAACCGACTTGACGAATGCTGCGTCATGATGAACGATGATGTCATGAGTTCTCCTTGCTATGTGCTTTCACTCTAGACCCTACCGGTTATTAGCAAGATGAAAGTACACCTTTACCGGCGCACTTTCATCTTGTATTTGACCCCCTACCGCTTACTCAAAAACCAGATGGTCCCTGTGGAGCCTGATCGCTCCTTTGCACCGAATTCGCCATAGAATTCCGCTCTTAACTATCCCCGTAGGCGATTTTTAATACTACAGAATTCATCTTCATTGTTGACAAAAAATCCTCCTGAGATGCCGTGCCAGCGCAGGGGTCAAAGACAACGGAGTGAATCCCCAGAGAGACCCCACTCGAAACCGATAAGTGCAGTGAACCGCATGGGCTCGTTGTATTTAGATCCTACAGGCGGATGATCAGGCCCGTCGAGATTTCGAACTGCGTGAAGTTCAAGGCTTCCTCGTAGGTCCAGCACCCGAAGGGATCGCAGTAGAGCTGGTCATTCGATCCCAGGAAGGTCACGAAGCCGCGCAGCTGCGAACGGAAGCCGAAGCGATCGTTGAAAAACTTCTTAACGCCGCCTCCGAAGCTTAGAGAGAACTTGTTCTTCGAATCCAGGTCCCCAGCCGGCTTGAAGATCGTGGCGCCTAAGCCAAAGTTCAGATAGGGAATCCACGAGCCATTCGTCCACTGATGCATCGCGCCCAGGTGGATGTAGGTGACGTCCAAATCGAAGAGCTCGATCTGATCCCCATCCTGCGTGAAATTGGGGTTCAGCCCCGGGATATCGATATCGTCTCGAGCGTCGATCCTCATCGTCGAAGGCTGGAGCGCGAAGAGTCGCCTCGAGTTGCCAGCTGTTGTCCGGGTCATACGCCCCCAGCAGTGCGAGCGGCACGTTCAGCATCACACCAAATTGACTGCCCGGTTTCACGTTCAGATCTTCGATGAGCTCTTCGCCGCCCGACACCGGCTCGTAGCCGCTGTCGTTGACGTTCCCCCCGAAGCGCATACCGACGAACGGACGAATCTCAACCCGTGGGTCTTTGCCCTGTGCCTGGCTCTGGTCGGGAATTACAAATACCAATAAAGCGGACAAGATGAACAAGGTATAACGCATAGTGTTTCTCCTTTCATTTGAGTGTTATGTTACACATTAATTCACATGTCTGAGGAGACATTGAGGAGGAATTTATATTCGTTCATCACCTTTCACACAGCCCCTAAATCTGGGAACAAGCTTTAGGCCGATTTTACCTACTTCTTCTTGCCCTTTTTCTTCTTGTTCTTTTTCTTATCCTTAT
>SMXC01000314.1 GCA_004356825.1 Caldithrix sp. | reverse complement strand
TTTCATCGAGATTTAGTGGCCAACAAGGAAAGATTTGAAAAATATCCGGCGTCCGCCAGGAAATTTCTGAAAAAAGATGGCAGCCCGTTTCAGCCCGGCGAAATCTTTAAGCAAAAAGATTTGGCTGAAACCTTAAAGCAAATTTCTAAAAAAGGCAGGGACGGATTTTATAAAGGAAGAACTGCCAAATTGATTGCAGCAGATATGCGGGCAAACGGCGGCTTGATTACGGAAAAAGATTTGGCAACTTATCAAGCGGTTATTCGCAAACCGATCGAAATAATTTATCGCGGTTACACGGTTACGGGAATGCCGCCGCCCAGTTCGGGAGGCATCACGTTGTCCATCATGCTGAATATTTTGGCAGGCTATCAACTCACAGATTTGGGGTACAATTCCGCGGCTTATATCCATTTAGTGGTGGAAGCGATGCGACGGGGCTTTGCGGATCGGGCGCACTATCTGGGCGATCCTGATTTTAATCAGGACCTCCCGGTCGAGTGGCTCATTTCAAAAGAACATGCTGAAGAACTGCGCAAAACTATCGATTTGACCAAAGCCTCCCAAAGCAGTCCAAACAATTTTGAATGGCCGGCCGAATCTTCAGAAACGACGCACTATTCGGTGGTGGATACAGAAGGCAATGCGGTATCAAATACCTGCACAATCGAGGCCTGGTACGGCTCAAAAATTGTGGCCGCCGGCGCCGGCTTCTTATACAATAATGAAATGGGGGATTTCAATCCCTGGCCGGGTCGCACGGATTCAACCGGTCTCATCGGCACAGAGCCTAACCTGGTGGAGCCGGAAAAACGCATGCTGTCTTCCATGACGCCAACGATTGTATCGAAAGATGACAAAACCATCATGGTTATCGGCAGCCCGGGAGGGCGCACGATTATCAATACAGTGCTGCAAACTATCCTGAACTTTGTGGACTTTGAAATGAATATTTTCGATGCAGTGAACGCGCCAAGATTTCATCATCAATGGCTGCCGGATGTCATTCGCATTGAAAAATGGGGGACGACTAAAGATTCGGCCGAACTGCTTGAGCAAATGGGGCATAAAATTGCTTGGCGAGAAACACAGGGACGGGCTATGGGAATTGCCATTGACCCGGAAACCGGATTTAAAATGGGAGCCGCTGACCCACGGAGTCCGAATCGGGCTGCGGTGGGGTATTGACTTTTAATCCGGTAGGGAACGGTCGCGACCGTTCCCTACATTTAGCGGAGATGCAACATTGATTCTATTAGAAAATCGGCAATCCATCGCCATTTTGAGCTTCGATCACGGCAAGGTCAACACGATCGACGTAGAATTGTTTACGGAATTTATAAAACAGTTAGACAATTTGGAAAAGTCTGAATGCAAAGCCGTAGTACTTACCGGGGCAGGTTCATGCTTCTCCGCCGGCGTCGACCTCTTTCGTTTATTGAAAGACGGCAACGCTTATATTGAAGCGTTTGTGCCGTTGCTAACCAGCGGACTGTTAAAACTTTTCACTTTCCCGAAACCGGTTATCGCTGCGGTGAATGGACACGCCATCGCCGGAGGCTGCATTGTCGCCTGTGCCTGCGATTATCGTTTGATGGCTGAAGGCAACGGCAAAATCGGTGCACCCGAAATGCGGGTCGGTGTGCCTTTTCCAACTTTGCCGCTTGAGATCCTGCGCTTTGTGATTCCAAGACAGCACTTTCAGGAAATCGTTTACACCGGTCGCCTCTGCTCTCCAAAAGAGGCAATAGGAGTTGGTCTTATTGACGAGGTTGTGGAGTCTGAGAATCTTCTCGAGCATGCCATCACCGTCGCCGAAAGATTTGCGGCAATTCCGATCCAATCGTTTCAAAGCACCAAGCGTTTGATGCGCCAACCCGTGATAGATCGCTTCGAAAAATACCGCCGGATTTTCGACGATGAAGTGCTGCAGATCTGGAAATCAGAGGAAATTCACGCGGTGATCAAAGCCTATTTGGGTAAAACAATTGGCAAGAGTTAGGTGTTAGCCTTCAGCGGTCAGCCTCCAGCTAACAGAACCGTTCAAAAGCTTATAACTGATGGCTAAATAACCATGAGGGATTTTAGAAAAACAACAGGTTTGGGGAAAGTCTCATCGTCTGACTTTAAAAGTTTATGAAATCACCGCAACTTTCCCACGCGAAGAACTTTATCGTTTAACTAGTCAAATTAGACGGGCGTGTACTTCCCTTCCAACTAATATTGCAGAAGGGTGTGGTAGAGAAACCGACCTGGATTTCGCACGATTTCTTCAAATTGCAATGGGTTCAGCCTCGGCGGTAGAACATTTGTTCATGCTGGCCAACAGTCTTGATTTCATAGAAAACATTCAGTACAATGAGCTAAATGATGAGATTGTAGAAATTAAAAAATGCTCACATTTTTCATAAAGACGCACAGAAGCGGATTATAATTATTTGCTGACCGCTGACTGCTGAAGGCTAAACCCCTACTCCATAAACCTCTCCTTCATCTCTGGTGGCGGCACAATGCACTCATCATATTTTCCGAACCAACGATAACGCTTCCGGGCAATAAAATTATAAAACCCATCCCTCAGAAAAAGCGGAACAATTCTCAGCCAGGAGACAACTCGCCAAATACCTCCCAGGGCGGATAAACAATCGAGAATCGCCTGAGATCTAACTGAAACAGATTCGCTGGCGCTATCATGATTTTGCACAAAAATTATGCTCCGTATATTATCCTCAATTTCCGGATGCCTGTTCAGAATTGCCGCAGCGGTTGGTCCTTGTAACGGGGCAAATTTCAGGACGCCTCGTTTGTCTCTGTTAAGCAGGAACTGAACCGCCCGATCGCAAAGGGCGCAAACGCCGTCAAACAAGACTATTAGCTCCGCTTCTTTCTTGATCTCTATTTCTGATTTCATTTCAATTTCGTTAAATATTGACAGTTTAAGATACACATTCTCTTTTCGCCTATCAACTCTGACTTGTGAAAGGACAAAAAATTCCTTGAGTTTGAATTCGCACCAATCTATCTTCTATGAAAGCCCTTCCACCTTGCCATTCCGACCGAGCAGGGAGGAATCTGATAATTCACGAAATTATAACAAGTTACAGTAGGCTGGATAAAGACGCAGGAAACCAAGCGAACGTTTTTAAAATTAACGGAAATCGAGAGACTGGCTCAAGCGCCTTGCCGAGACCATGAGGTTAAAAGGCGTTTCTGTTCTCTTGCTTCACAGGGGTGAGGCTCTCCGACATTAGAGCCTTATAGTGGCCACAAATCAAAGGGGACACCATCGAATTTAGGCAAAGAAAGACTAAGGGTTTGAATACCTGTACCTGTCCACGATGGCCAGTCAAATTTTAACCGACCGAGATAATTCCAAAATTCTGAACATGGAAAACACCTGCATTTTTAAAATGCCGAGTCAATCTAAATTAGGCAACGTGATAAAACCGTGGTGCAAAGATGCCGGTATCGACAAGCGGGTATCATTCCACACAGCAAGACATACTTTTGCCACTTTGGCCTTGACTCAGGGCGTGGACTTGTACATGGTCTCAAAACTCTTAGGCCACAAAACAATTCAGGCCACTCAGATTTATGCCAAAATTGTGTGATGAGAAGAAAAAGGCAGCGATGGAATTGTTGCCAATGATTGAGTGGGGAAAATAACAGTGCTGAAAATGCTCTCTGAAATTGAAAAGGGAAATCCGAGGGAGACCTATGAATCAACACAAATACTTTGCCGTGCTGACGGGAGATATAATCAAATCCAGCCTCCTTTCGAAGAGTAACCTGGATGCGGTTCTTTCGACTCTGCTCAACGCTGCGGAAGTGGTGAAGGGGTGGAAGCGTGGATTGGTCAAAGGCAATCCGGAGTTCTTCCGTGGTGATACTTGGCAATTGCTACTCAAGAACCCGGCTTTGGCGATGCGAGTGGGGATTTTTCTGCGTGCTTCACTTCTGGCGGAAGGAAAAGCGGACAGCCGTATCTCTATCGGCATGGGGAAGGTTGAAAACATATCTCTCAAACGGATATCGCTTTCAAGGGGGGAAGCTTTCTTTCTGTCAGGTCATGGTCTGGACAGCATGACACTGTATTCAAACATGACTATTGTGGTTCCAAAGTCTGCTCGGCCCTTATCTGAATGGCTGTCTGTTGTCGGGCATCTTTGTGACTCGCTCATCGGCCAATGGACCAAACGTCAGGCCGAGATCGTTAGCGTTGCTCTGGCCCCGAGGGAACCGACCCATGAAGAGATCGCTCAGAGGCTGAATCCAACTGTCTCAAGGCAAGCCGTGACCAATGCTCTAAACGGTGCGAACTGGTATGCCATTCGAGAAGCTATCCATCAATTCGAAAGGACGGCATGGGAATCCATTATTCAATCAAAAAGGAGTGACAACCTAAAATAGTTGTCTAAGAGGAGACAACCTAAAATAGTTGCCTAAGTGGAGGCAACCTAAAATAGTTGCCTAAGTGGAGGCAAGCTAAAATAGTTGCCTAAGTGGAAGCAACCTAAAATAGTTGTCAGTTTTAAAATGCCAGAAACACTCGTAACAATCCTGACCGCACACTTGCTCGCTGACTTTACTCTCCAGACAAAATGGATAGTGAAGCACAAACGAAATATTGGAGTGTTGCTTATTCATGTTGCCATCGTGACGACTATCTCGTGCCTGTTAATGGGGGCGTTTCACTGGCCGATTCTGGTTGCCATCTTCCTGATGCACTTCGCAATAGATGCTATAAAAGTGTACCGAATGGCGGATTCTTTGGTGCCGTTCCTCATAGACCAGTGCGCACATTTGGTAGTGTTGGTCGGACTTGCCTGGTTATTTCCTGATACAGCAACGAGTGGCTGGTGGGCTACGGCTTTGCCGAACGGACTGTCTCAGTGGTACTTCGCATCTATGAGCTTTCTTTCAGGACTGATTCTCACAGTTCATGCTGGCGGAATCCTGGTCGGGAAAGCCACCTGTTCTTTTACAGAAGAGATTGGCGATGAAGGTATTGAAGGACTGAAAAATGGGGGCAAATACATTGGATGGCTTGAGCGCTTCCTTGTCATGCTGTTTCTACTAATTAATCAACCAACTGGGATCGGATTTCTCATTGCCGCCAAGTCAATCCTTCGCTTCGGTGAGATCAAGAATGCCGGTGAGCGCAAGGTTGCCGAGTATATCATTATCGGGACGTTTCTCAGTTTTGGCTGGGCGTTGTTGATCTCGGTGCTGACCCAGCATGCAATCCAGTACTGGCTGCCGCCACCAACAACACAAGCAACCACACAGCCGACTACACAGACGACTATACAGACGACCACACAACCGACACCAACGACGACACCGATGATCGTATTTGCAAGGAACAACCCAAAACGGTGTTCTATGCTTTTTCTCTTGACCGAGAGGTTTATGAATTAAGATTACCATGAAACACTTTCTCTCAATTTGTTTATTGGCTGCGCTTTACGGAACATCTTTAAGCCAACCCATTCCTGATTATTATACCCGCAACCGTTTCCTGCTGGCATCTCCCGCTGCTTTTGAAGGCGGTTTGGTCGGCTCTGCGAATCCCGCTAACCTTATTTTTCTGCATCAACCCGAGTTTCGTTTCTATTGGTCTACCGACGGCACAGACCCGGTTTCGCTCAAAAATTGGGGCCTGTTTTCCGGCATGAGGCACTTTGGATTTTCCGTGCAGCGGCAAAAAATTGCCGGCGTCGGAGTGACCGATTTTCGCCTCTCCACGGGAATTGGCTCACCTGAACTTAGTTTTGGTCTGGCATACGGCTGGTCAAAAGGCAAGTCTGATGCGTCGGCAAGAGAAAGCCTGATCTCTGCCGGAACGATTTTAAGACCCTCCCGATATTTCTCTTTCGGCCTGGTTGGAAATTTCTCGCTGGAAAGCAGCAGCCGGGAAGGGATTGCTGAAATCGGCATCAGGCCATTCGGAACACCGAGGCTGACTCTGTTTGCAGACGCGGCACTTCAAAAAGGCACCAAAATCAAGAATGCACCGTGGAGCGCCGGGGCAGCCTTGCAGCTAACGCCCGGATTTCATTTAGTCGGCCGCTATTTCGAATCAGATGCCTTTACCCTTGGGCTGAGCATCAACTTTGGAAAATCGGGCATGGGAACTCAAAGTCATTTTGATCCGGAAGCGAACTATGCTTCCAATTCTTACTTCCTGCGAAGGGGCGGCATGAAACGGAGTCTCCTTCAAACACATTTCAGAAAAAATAAGCGCTACACAACTTTGGCCTTAAAAGGACGTGTGGACTATCTTAAATACAAATTTCTTGACGGCACCCTGCGCTTCATGGATATTTTAAAAAACATTCAAGCGGCCATTGAAGACCCGCGGGTGAGCGCCATTGCGCTGAATCTCTCCGGAATGAGAATTCGACCCGAGCACGCCTGGGAGATTCGGGAAGCCCTGAAGAACATGCAAAGCTCGGGCAAGAAAGTGGTTATTTTCATCGATAGGGCGCAAATGACGAGTTACCATTTAGCCAGTGTCGCCGACAAAGTTGTGCTCGATCCCCAGGGCTCGATTATGCTGCGGGGATATGCGCTCGGGCGGACTTATTTCAAACGAACATTGGAGAAACTCGGCCTGGGGTTTGAGGAATGGCGGTTCTTTAAATATAAATCCGCCAACGAAACATTCAGCCGGGACTCGATGTCGGTAGCAGACCGCGAGCAGCTCCAGGATTACCTGGACGACTGGTACGAACTCACGCGTTCCGAAGTCTGCGCTGCCCGCAATCTTTCGACTGAGGAATTCGACCGGCTCATCGACGATGAATCTTACTTTGCCCCCGAACAAGCGCTTGAAGCAGGCTTGGTAGACACTCTGGCGCGCTGGTCCGGTGTAGATGGCATTATCAACCAAATGACCTCAGAGTCTAAAAAAGGCCTTGCAGCGGCTGAACTGCTTGCTAACGCTTTACCTCCTGAGAACTGGGGAACCTTACCGAAAGTTGCGGTCGTTTACGGCCTGGGCGTCTGCGCCATGGACAGCGGTATTCGCGCCCGTTGGTTGGAACGAGTTTTCCTCGCCCTCGGCAAAAGCAAATCTGTCAAAGCGGTCGTCTTCCGGGTCGATTCTCCCGGCGGCGACGGCATGGCCAGCGATCTGGTTGCTGAAGCCCTCAAAAAATGCAGCGAAACGAAACCGGTGATTATTTCGCAAGGCCAGGTTGCCGCTTCCGGCGGCTACTGGATTTCCATGTATGGCGATAAAATTCTGGCCGGACCCAACACCATCACCGGGTCGATTGGTGTGATTTTCGGGTGGGTCTATGACAAAGGAATCGGCGCGAAGCTTGGCATGACTTCGGATCTTGTGCAGCGCGGCAAACACGCCGACCTGAGCCGGGGTATCAGTATTCCATTTACCGGGCTGCAGGTACCGGCGCGAAACCTCACCCCGGATGAACGGCAAAAAGCCGAGACTATTATCAGGCAGCACTATCGGGATTTTGTTGAAAAAGTTGCTGCAGGTCGAAGCATGACAGTGGAACGGGTTAGAGAAATTGCTGAAGGACGGATTTATTCCGGCATCGACGGCAAGGAAATGAAGCTGGTGGACGAAATAGGCGGCCTAATGCAAGCCATCGAAATTGCCAAAGAAGAGGCCGGTTTAGAACAATCTCAGGAAGTAGAAATTATAGAAATCCCGAATAGCAAGGGATTCCTGAATCTAAAAAAGCAAATTTCACCGATTAATTTTCAAATACTCGACGATCCTGTCCTGCAGTTTATTAAAATGGTGAGTGAACGACTCGGAGAGCCTTTGCCAATCCTGATTCCGGGAACCTATCCTGATTTACCCTAATCCTTTGTCGAAATTCATAAGCTTCATTCATTTTAAAATTATAAGTTGCAAAACTGCAACAATTTACTTAATTTTCAATTCATTCTAACTCAAGACTTCGACAAAACAGCTTGATTTGTCATTTCGGGCTTTAGCGGGAAATCTATTTAATTCATAATCTACCATAAAAATCATTTCTCCCATTGGTCGAAATGACAGGGTCGTTTTGAAGAAATCTCTTTTATCACATTATGGAGGGGAAAATGGCACAAAATTATTCAAACCACAGACGATGGGTGCCTGTCTATCACTTTGTCTTATCACTCATGGTTTTAGCCACCATGATTGGCGCGGGAATTAATTTCTTTAAAGCAATGGGCGGGACAGGGTTTTACAGCGCTTCACTACTTTTCGTCACATCTTTGTCTATGCTTATTACCTTTTTCCTTTTCAGGGCATTTGCTCTGAAAGCCCAGGACAGAGCCATCCGCGCCGAGGAGAATTTGCGCCATTTTGCAATGACCGGCAAACTCCTGGATTCGAAACTAACCACTCGTCAAATTATCGGCCTGCGGTTTGCCTCCGATGATGAATTTCAGGAACTGGCAGAGAAAGCAGTTTCGGAAAATATGTCGGAAGACAATATTAAAAAAGCCGTCAAGAACTGGAAGCCGGACAACTACAGAGCTTAGTTTATGCAGGGCAAAAGGTTTCTCAAAGGCGAAGATTCTTGCTGAATTGCTAAAATTAGAAAGTTTTCCGAGATAGTGAAAGAAATTAACAAAATTTCAGATCAACTCGAAATCAATTTTCGTGGCGACGCCTGGCACGGGCCGTCTGTGATGCAGCTTTTGGCTGACGTGACTGCCGAACAAGCTGCCGCCAGGCCGGTTCAAAACGCGCACAGCATTTGGGAGCTCGTGCTTCATATCAAAGTCTGGAAAGACGCCACCGGACGAAGACTTGCCGGTGAAGCGTTCGAGCCGACTCCCGAAGAAGACTGGCCCGAAGTCACCGCTACCGGCGAAGCCGCCTGGGAAAAGACTTTGGGGGCACTCGACGCCTCACATAAAAAACTTGCCGAAGCGGTAGCAAAACTTGACGATTCCCAATTGCACGAGCCTGCGATCGGAGAGAATTATTCAAATTATTTTATGCTTCATGGCGTGATTCAACACGACCTCTATCATGCCGGTCAAATTGCCCTGTTGAAGAAATTTTAACCAAAATCTTCCAGGTTAAATTTTACAATTGTGTAACACCGGAACTCCCGTAAAAACAATTTCTTGCATTTTATCTAGTTTGCCAGTAATTATTTATAGACATTTCTTCCAATAATCTTTTTACGTGCTTATCTGAAAAATCTAAATGCAAGCGAGGAGGCAACCTATGCTTACTTCAAAACGACACACGAGCAAATTGGGGGGATTACCTCGTCTATGCATTTTAATTGTTTTAGTATATTTTGCAGATTCAGCACAAGCCCAGGTAGGTAGTTTCATAATCGATCCCTCCGGCGGCGGTGATTTCATTTCGTTTGCAGATGCTATAGCTTCTTTAGATAATGGTGTGGGCGGTGACGTCATTTTTGATGTTGTCAGCGGCACGTACCCTGAGACGCTGGAGAACATCAGATACAATGGGATGGGAAAAATGCTGCAGGCAAAATCGTTGCAAGCCGGACTTATTATTACACGCTTAAAGTAAATGGGAAAGCTCTTTTTACAAAACTCATGCTTTTGCTAAAATAAAACTGGGCTCTAATAAGGTCAGTTATGCGTCGCCCATAAAACTCCTTTTATTCCACTCCTTAGATAATTTCTATTTGAATTTAAATTGAATCAAACCTAAATTGGAATATTCTGTTCTGTGGTGCAGTTAACACCATTGTAAATAATCCACATTCTTCATAAAACTACAATTTGAGTCGTTATGGTTTCTCTCATCGAAATAACAAAGCAATCTTTAGGAAAACTATTCGATAGGAAGTTCGACCCTGCCATTGTCAAACTTCCGCAAGTAAACGAAAAACATGAAAGCAACATTCCCGGCTTATACATTATCGGCGAAGTCAGCGGAATACCCCTGATCAAATTAGGCTTAAACCAGGGCAACAACTTGACTAACCGGCTTTTTGAGAACAAACCATCATTGAATCTACCAACTGATGTTTATGACGTTCTGATCGTCGGCGCAGGAACTTCCGGAATTGGGGCGGCCAACCGGGCACAGGAGCTGGGGCTCAATTACATTGTTATCGAGCAAGGCAAGCCGGCGAATTTAATCCGCTCATTTACCAAAGGCAAGCCGCTTTTTATGGAGCCGCTGGATGTTCCCCTTGAGTCGTCCATGTGGTGTGAAGAATCCTCAAAGGAAGAATTCCTGGAAATTTGGGAAAAACAAATCAGGGACCGCGGGCTTAAAATAAACAGCCACGAGTCGGTCAGCGATATTAAAAAGCTCACGGATCTATTTGTGGTGACCACTTCCAAAGGAGTTTACAAAGCGAAATATGTGATTCTCGCCATTGGCAAGGCCGGCAATCCCCGCAAAGCGGGCGTTCCCGGGGAAAAAGAATATGCTGAAAAAATCGCTCACTTTTTAGCCGACCCGGACGAGTATAATGAAAAAAATATTCTGATTTACGGCGGCGGAGACGTTGCTGCCGAGGCTGCGATTGCCTTGGCTCCGCATAACAACGTCACCATGGTCACCATTGACGAGGAGCTGGTTTTTCCCAAAAAGCGCAACGTGGACAAACTGCGTGAATTGGAAAAACAGGAAAAACTCACGCTTTATTTAGATACGCATTTAAAAGAAATCGGCAAAGATTCGGTCAAACTCGAAAAAGATAAACAAGTCACCGAAATTGAGAACGATCAGGTTTTTGAAATGATCGGCTCTGAACTGCCAATTAAATTCTTCAACAAGATCGGCATCAAATTAGACGGCAGCTGGGACGTCAAACGGGTCTTGTTCCTTGCCGCGATGTTTGCTGTCTTCTATTCGGTTTACGCAATCAAAGCGCCCTGGTGGCCGTTCAACCAAAATTTGTTTACCGATCCGGCTGGCAACCCGCTCAATTGGAAAGACTACCTGACTTTTAACTGGACTATTTTCGGATTTGCAAAAAACATCTCGCCCAGCTTTTGGTACGCCGGCCTTTACACTCTATTTATGACCTATTTCGGTTTT
>SMXC01000313.1 GCA_004356825.1 Caldithrix sp. | reverse complement strand
CAAATAAATTCCAAATCTCAATAATTTTAAAACACAAACCCATTATAAACCGACCTATAGATAGGCGATTTTTTGGTCATTGATATTTTGAATTTGATTATTATTTGTTTTTTGAGTCTTGTTATTTGCAATTTTCTGCCAAAAAGCTTGTGCTCGAATGCTTTTATCGAGTATGGCAGAAAATAACTTGTCAGTTACTAATCAGTACGCTCAAGAACAGCAGCTAAAAGCCAACAGCTGAATACTACTTTAATTTTTCATCATCTGTTACAATTTACGAATGTCCGAGTGAAGCAAATGTCAGTTATTGAGTACAAAATAGGAAAAAAACTTTACGAAGATCTTATTGGAACTGTTTATACTTTTAGTTCAGCAGAAACTAAAAAAACCGGTCAAATAAAAATATTGCATGAGGAGTTTGCAAAGCACGATGATCTGGTTCAGGCTTTCCACAAATGTGCGGAAAAAAGTTGTACCATCAGAAACCCGAACTATATAACGCCGCAACTCCACGCCCATGAAAATGGCTTACATTTCATGGTACTGGAAGAATCTGATTTAATTCCCCTCAGCATCCTCCTGAAAAAAACGGAAGTTTTGTCCATTTCCGATTCCATCGAAGCTATTGAGGCACTGGCCAAGATCCTTCGGCATGCTCATCTTGACGAAGTCATTCATAGCCATTTAGCTCCTGAATCTATCCTTAGTGATAGCAATTTAAAGCAATTTAGAATCAGTAATTTTGGCTTTGCTGAATTTATCGGTTTGTTAATCAAAAAACAGCACGGAAGTTTATCAGGCACACTTCCATATTATTCTCCCGAACTTATTCAAGGTAACGAGACTCTAAAACGCCAAAGCGACATTTACCCGTTGGGGGTTTTGTTTTATAGATTGTTAGTTGGTGAGATCCCCTGGAAAGGCCAGGAATCAGGTGATTACTTTCTGAACCCTCATCCGCGAACCGTAGTTCCACCCAGTCTTCAACGCCTTGAAATACCTGAACTTCTTGATGAATTGGTTCTAGAAGCGCTGGAGCCGACTGTAGATAACCGTTGTCCAAATATGAGTCAGTTTATTGAAAAAATCATCGACGCAAAAAGTGAAATTATCGCCTCCCTTACGCCCGCAGGCCGATCTTTTCATACCGATGCTCTGCACGGTGTTTTCGAGGAAACTGATGAGACGGCGGCAAAACATAATGAAAACCAAAAGAAAGATTTCGAGCAAAATAAAAGCCTTGTGGACACAACTTTTTCGGAGAAAAGTCCGGAAGAATTAGCCGCCAAAAACCCGAAACCCAAAACTGAAACAAAAAGCGATAACGGTTTTATAAATAACGACATCAGCCAATCGGATTCTGTTGATGCCCCGGATTCTGAAGCAGTCGAAACCCAGGATCCTGTCACGGATCAACAAAACAAAACACAAAATATTGAAACAGACATTGAGAAAACAAACAAAGCTCCGGTAGTACAAAAAGAAGACATAGCTCAACCCGATGCATCTTCTGAAACGACTTCAATTCCGACTAAAACAGCTGAACAGGAACCGGTTTTAGAAAGCAGCCAACCCGAGATCAAGAATCCGCAGATTCGTCCCAGTCAAGCAGCGAGTGAAGCTGCACCAACGACAAAAGAGGAAAACCCGGCAGGCACTCAAGCAGAAGGTGACAAAATCGCACAGCCCGATAAGCCGATTTTGGGTCCCTCTTTAGATAATTTAACACCGCAGACTGAAACACTTAAAACACCGGCCGCCCCAAACATTGAAGCTCACGAGGACCTTGCGAAGAACCGCGAAAAAGAAACTGAATCCCCGCTTCAAAGGGAGGAAATTTCAAATGAAATGAATACTGATTCCAGTAGTTTTGTGGAAAAAGCACCACCGCAATTCGAGAGACCTCAAGAACCACCTATCGCTCTCGAGGCAGTAAATGCACTATCTACATCGCCACAGGAACCTCCCAAACCCCCGGCTGATGAGCTCGAACAAAATGTTGTCAGCGCAAACAACGAACTTTCAAACAACGAACCTGAGAGTGAAAATCCGGATATTCATTTTATTCAATCAAAGAGTGCAGCTGCTCCATTTTCAAAAGAGGAAAATCCTTCGGTCAGTCAAAAAACAATTGAAAAAATCACCGCGCCAGATGAGCAAAATTTAAGTCTTATTTTAAGAAAAAAACAAGAGCCTGACACGCCAGAAGTCCCGGCAACGCCAAAATCTGAACTCCAGGAAGAGACCGGAGAGCAGGCCATGAAAACAGCTCAACCTCCTGTTTCTCAAACAGAACCAGCAATCAACCAGCCGCAAGCCGACTCAAGTAATCTGGAGAAAGAAGCACCTCAGCAATTGAATAAGTTTCAAAAACCTGAACCGGCGCCAGAGCAAAGATTGCCCGAAGACAACATCTCAGAATCTCATGAATCTCCTAAACCTACGGAAACTCTTAACGACGACCTTCAACAAGAGCCCGATTTCGAGAACAGTCAACTTTCAAAAATAGAAACTGACAGGGAAAATAGAGAAACGACACTCAGACAGGAAAAAAGTGATTCTGATGCAGAAATAAACAATGAACAAAATGAAAACGCTCAAGAAGTAGATCAAAAAGACACCGAAAGCAAAGAACCGATTGCAAGCGGGCTTCCTGGATCGACAAGTCAACGCCTGGAACAAATTGAGGAATTAACCTCAAGCTTGCATGCTGAATCGGAAGAAAGTACATTTGACGAAAAAGAAAAAGCACCCGAGCCACTTCCGAACTACAAAGAAAATCCCCACCACAATCAGGATAGCGACTCCAGCAGTTTAGAAAAAGGACCGTCTCTTAACCTTGAGGAGTCATCGGTATTATTGCCCCCGGCATCAGCCGAAGACAAATCAGTTCAATTGGAAAAATTACCCGAATCTGATATCCTCCAGCCTGAAGAAATTATCAGTCCGCCCGCCGGTAAAGTTGAAACAGAGCCACCCAAACAGAGTCAGAGTAACCAGGAAACGGATTCTTTGGAAAAAGAATCTCAACAAGAAAGTGCGCCAGTTAACGACTCGAAAGACGCCCAAATTGTTTTGCCTCAGTCAGTGATAAATTCATCTTCGAATCTGCTGGAAACAGCAGAGCAGAATGATGCAGAAGAGTTCCCTGTAGTAGAAGAGAGACCTGAGCAACAACCTGCCAGTCCACAAAGCCGTGTGGAAAAGAATACACCTCCTGATATCTCAGAGCAAGAAAATATCTGGCCGGAAGAGAAGAATGAGATTAGGGAGATTTTGTTTAATCAAGCCGCTGAAGAACTAGATGGTCAGCTGGCCGTCCAGTCGTTAGATTCAAGCCCGCCCGCCGCTGATCTACCAGACAATCAAAATGAGGAACAGTCGCAAATAAGCCAGGACTCTTTTGCGCAAAAACCAGTCGTACCATTTGATTTAAAAGATGAAAGCAGTTTTGCGAAGGAGAAACCGAAATCATCCATTACGCCCAATTTCTATAAGAAACAATTGCACGGGGGTTCGACAAAAAAGGTTTTAAAAATCGTTTTAATGGCACTTATTCCCATCACGGTGATTTATTTGCTCATTGCAATCACTTTTGATTTTAATTTCACGAATAAGTCTTCGAGTTTGAAAGAACGATTCATTACAAAAAAGACCGAATCTGTAAACCCGACTAATGTTGCTGCAACTTCTTCTTCACTCGGCGCCAAAAGTAACGGCAGGCGGTCTCGAGCTACTCAAACCAACGACACAAAGAATACAGAATTTCAGAATGGAAACTCGGCCCAATTAAATCAGGGCAAATCCGTTCCCCTGGGCAAGTCAGGAGTTTCAGTTCAAAAAAACCTCCTTCCTGTTTCGGAACTGAAACTGCAATTATCTGTACGAGGTGGCGGATTTCCTCAAGCATCTGATATTTTCGTAAACGGAATCAATTATGGTAAAACCAGCAATCAAGGAAGAATCTTATTATCCAACTTAGCCCTTAATCAAAGTTATGTTATCAAAGTAGAAAGACAAGGGTTTGAAATGTGGGCAAAGGAAGTTGTGTTTAGCACTCTGGGGACTAAGGAGCTAAATGTTGCGCTTAAATCGCTGCCCTCGAACGCTCAATCGAATGGCGGACAAAAGATCGGAAAAGCAACCCTCACTATTCTTTTGTCCAATCCACAAAATGTCAGCTCTGCCTACATTTACATCGACGGAAAATTATGGAGGGGTGGAGACAACATTGCCCCAGCCAAGTTACAGCTTCCTGCCGGTAATCATAAAGTGGAAGTTAAAAGAGACGGCTTCCGCTCCCACCCAACTTCTCAATTTTTAACTCTCGCAAACGGAGAAAATAGAACCATCAATTTTTACCTGATCCCAAATTAAAAACCAAGCTTGAAATTTTCTTGACAAAGAAAATCTATATACCTATATTTTCTGCTGATAGTTAATCGTATATCTCTTTTTATTTATGGTTGCAGATTTTATTTTAGGTAAATGTATTCACAGAATATGTCACCCAACGTTTTGGCTTTCTTGATTATCGATTTGCTCTAAACATGTCACCCCGCCGGGGGTGATCTATGGCAAAGGGATCCCGCTGTTTTGGTGACCAACGCCGCAGGCGTGGCATATTTTTAGAAAATGCTCATCCTGGACCTCAAAATTCCGAAGGGGTGACATATTGCTGCTGCGTAAAATCGAACCTGCACCCTTATTTAATTAATATCCTCTATCATTTCAACTAATATAAAATTCGTAAACAATCCAAACCCCTATTCAACAGGGGTTTTTCATATTCAACATTAACGAAAATTATAAGATGGCAAAAGGGATTACTAAAAGATCTGAAGATTATTCAAAATGGTATTTGGATATAATATTTGCGGCGAAATTAGCAGACTATGCCCCGGTTAAAGGGTGCATGGTCATTCGCCCAAACGGCTATGCAATCTGGGAAAATATACAAGCCGCTTTAGACAAAATGTTTAAGGAAAGCGGCCATGTAAACGCCTATTTCCCTTTATTTATTCCGGAAAGTTTTCTAAAAAAAGAAGCTGAACATGTGAAAGGGTTTGCTCCGCAATGCGCTGTCGTCACTCATGGCGGCGGCAAAAAATTGGAAGAACCTTTAATTGTGAGACCCACGTCGGAAACCATCATTTGGGCAATGTATAAAAAATGGATTCAATCGTACCGCGATCTTCCTATTTTAATCAATCAGTGGGCAAATGTAGTGCGTTGGGAAATGCGTACCCGGCTATTTTTACGGACCATGGAATTCCTCTGGCAGGAGGGGCACACGGCACACGCGACCTTCGATGAGGCCGAAGAAGAGACCCTGCGAATTCTCGAAATCTACCGAACCTTTGCCGAGGAATATATGGCTCTGCCGGTAATCACCGGCCTGAAATCGGAAAAAGAGAAATTCGCCGGCGCCGATCGAACCTATTGCATCGAAGCCATGATGCAGGATCGAAAGGCTCTCCAGGGAGGTACCTCACACAACCTGGGACAAAATTTCGCCAAAGCGTTTGACGTTCAATATCAGGATGAGAATGGAAAATTGCAATATGTCTGGGCAACCAGTTGGGGTGTCTCAACGAGATTGGTTGGCGCCCTGATTATGGCTCACAGCGACGACCGCGGCCTTGTTCTGCCACCGAAGCTCGCGCCGATTCAAGTGGTTATCATCCCGATTTGGAAAGGTGATGATGAGAAGAAAGCCATTTTAACTAAAATCGATTCTGTGACCAAAGATTGGTCGACCCACTTCCGGTTCAAAGTCGACGACCGGGAGAATTACCGCCCCGGGTGGAAATTCAACGAATGGGAGCAACAGGGCGTGCCGATCCGAATCGAACTTGGCCCGAAAGATCTCGAGAAAGAGCAGGCTATTCTCGTCCGGCGGGATACGGGAGACAAAGATCCCGTTGGGCTCGACCGGTTGAAAAATCAGATCACGGAATTGCTGCCAAAAATTCAGGAAGATTTGTTTAACAAAGCTTTTGAGTTCAGAAAGCAATATACTTTTGATTGCGACGATTACACTCAGTTTAAAAAAGAAATCGAAGATACGGGCGGCTTTTACAATGTGCACTGGTGCGGCAGCCGCAAGTGCGAAGACCGCCTGCAAAACGAGACCAAAGCGACCATTCGCTGCATTCCGATGGAGAAAAAAGCAGAAAAGGGGAAATGTCTTTTGTGCGGCAGTGATTCGGAAGAACGGGTTGTGATTGCAAAGGCGTATTAGTTTGGCGTTCAAGCTTTAGCTTAGTACAGCCTGAAGGCTGTACTACAAACATTAGGAGAGAAGTTTGGAACAGAAATTAGTCGATTTTGTCGGGGAAGCAAGCAACTTCGTCTGGGGACCGCCCATGCTTATTCTTTTGGTGGGAACCGGAATCTATCTCACTTTTTTGTTAAAAGGCCTGCAATTTCGCAGTCTTTTTCATTCGCTTTATCTCGCTTTAATTAAACGAAAAGAATCAGGAGCCGCAGAAGGCGACATCACGCATTTTCAGGCTCTCATGACTGCACTGGCGGCTACAGTTGGTACAGGAAATATTGCAGGTGTCGCGACTGCCATTTATGTGGGCGGTCCGGGTGCGCTGTTTTGGATGTGGATGACCGGCCTTGTCGGCATGGCCACTAAATATTCAGAAGCGCTTTTAGCCGTGAAATATCGCGAGAAGGACGAAGCAGGGAACATGCGCGGCGGTCCCATGTACTACATTTCCAAAGGTTTGGGCTGGAAGTGGCTGGGTTCGCTTTTCGCTATGTTCGCGGCAATTGCTGCCTTCGGCATCGGCAACATGGTTCAATCGAATTCGGTGGCAGATGCGGTTCAAGCCAACTTTGGGGTTCCGCTCTGGGTTACGGGGATTATTTTAGCTGTAGCGACTGCACTGGTTATCCTGGGGGGTATCAAAAGCATTGCCCGGGTCACGCAGGTTTTCGTTCCCATCATGATTATCTTTTACATGATTGCCGGTCTGGTTGTTGTCATCATTAATTTCACCCTCATTCCTGAGACTTTTGCCTTAATTTTTAAGTCGGCTTTTAGTCCTACTGCTGCGAGTGGAGGCTTCCTGGGTGCGATGGTTATGCAGACGATTCGCTTCGGCGTTGCTCGCGGCGTCTTTTCCAACGAAAGCGGCCTGGGCAGCTCAGCGATTGCCGCCGCAGCGGCACAGACAAAAAATCCGGTCTCGCAGGCCCTGGTCTCGATGACCCAAACATTTATCGATACGATTGTCGTTTGTTCGTTTACAGGCTTCGTTATTATCTCAACCGGCGCCTGGACCAGCGGCGAAACCGGTGCGCGGCTAACCTCGATGGCTTTCAGTCAGGGATTGCCTGGAGAATGGGGCGGAATAATCGTGACGCTCGGACTCATCTTTTTTGCCTACTCCACAATTTTGGGGTGGAGTTATTATGGGGAAAAGTCAATAGAGTATCTTTTGGGGGCGAAATCGGTCAAGCCTTACCGGATTATTTTCTGTATTTTTGTGGGGATTGGCGCGGTGGCAAAATTAGACCTGGTCTGGGGCATCGCCGATGTATTTAACGGTCTCATGGCCATCCCGAATTTAATCGGGCTGCTTTTCCTTTCCAAAGTCATTGCCTCGGAAACCCGGAAGTACTTTTACGCAAAGGATTCGAGTGAGTGAAAAAAAAATGAAAGTAGGGTACGTGGCCATCGTCGGGCAGCCGAACGTCGGCAAGTCTACCCTGCTGAACAATCTCCTCGATTTCAAAGTCGCTGCGGTCACGCGCAAACCGCAAACGACCCGGCACCAGATACGAGGAATCCTCAACGGTGAAGACCACCAGATCATTTTCTTCGATACCCCCGGACTTCTCGAGCCAAAATATAAATTACAGGAAGCGATGCGCCAGGCGGCTTTCCGCTCCCTCAAGGATGCCGATCTGGTTTTGTTTATGGTTGCTGCGGCTGAAGAACCGGATGCATTCGATACCAAGCTCCTGAACGAAATCCATGATTTCAACAGTTCGATTATTTTGCTGCTGAACAAGATGGATATTATTTCCAAGAACCAGGTTTTGCCGGTGATGGAATATTTTACACAGCTGGGAACTCTCAAATCTATTATGCCGATTTCCGCCTTAAAAAAAGAGGGCCTGGATTCATTAAAAGAGGAGATCCTCTCAGCGCTGCCAGAAGGTCAACCTTTTTATGACAAGGATCAGATCATGGATCACCCGGAGCGGTTTCTGGTCTCTGAATTGATTCGTGAAAAAATTTTCCTGAGATATGGCGAGGAAATCCCCTACGCCACCACAGTAGAAATTGATGAGTTCAAGGAAAGGAAGGACGGCAAGGATTTTATCCGGGCGATCATTTATGTGGAGAAAGCCAGCCAAAAGGGCATTCTAATCGGGAAAAAAGGCGCGGCTTTGAAGGAAGTGGGCCGAATCGCCCGTCAGGAAATTGAGCATCTTCTTGACCGCAAAGTGTTTTTGGAACTCTGGGTGAAAGTCAAAGAAAAATGGCGCCAGGATGAAAAACTGTTGAGGGAGTTTGGGTATTACAATTGAATATTTCTATAATTCCACTCTACTCGCCGCCAAAATCTCCATCGAATCTTCATTCTGCACGTACCCGATAATCGAACAATTATCCAAATTTACCGAAGATGGTAACTCCAGGGCAACTCTTCCGGCTTGCTTTCTTAACTCAGAGGAGCTGAAAGAACGAACCACGTTCTCGTGATGTAATTCCATTCCTGAATTTTCACCCCGACCGATATTTTGCACCAGACCGCGTTCAACCAGCGCCAAATTCAACACAGCATCTTCGGGTAACTTTGACAGGTTGTATTCTATCTCTAATTGATTTGATTCT
>SMXC01000312.1 GCA_004356825.1 Caldithrix sp. | reverse complement strand
TACAGAAGATTTCACCTAAATGCAGTAATTATTTGTCCAGAGGATCGGGTCCACCTCTGTTCTCGATCCCTAAGGAGATAGCATTTGATGAAAATCACCAATGCACAACTGGACACTTTGAAGGAATTGATTAATATTGGTATTGGCCGAGCGGCAAGTTTATTGCATGAGATATTAGATTCACATGTTCGTTTACAGGTGCCTTCTCTGAAAATCGTACAATCGCCTCATTCCGAGAACGAAATCGAGAAATTCGGCACGGGTCGGCTCGCTTCCGTAAAACTCGACTTTTCAGGTTCGCTTTCTGGTAGCGCATTATTGACCTTTCCTCCTGACAGTGCTGCAAAACTTGTGAAAGTTCTAACCGAAGAAGGGTCTGAATCTTCTGACATGGATTCAGTCAGGATTGGAGTGCTAAGCGAAGTGGGCAATATTGTTATTAATGGCATCATGGGTTCAATTGGTAATCTGCTCAAAATTCCAATTGCCTATTCTATTCCATTCTACCTGGAAAGTACTCTTGCAAATTTAATAAGCCCTAATGCAACACTATTAATAGCGAAAATACGATTTGACGTTCAACAATTCCACATTCAAGGTGATATTTTTTTGATATTTGAGGTAGGGTCATTTAATAGGTTAAAGAGCGCTCTCGACACAATTAATAAGGCTGTTGGAGTAGAATGATGGTAGAGTTTGGCCTACTTGACCATATCCCCTTGGGTTCATTCGTTCTCCGCAGCGACTTTATCGTGCAATTCTGGAATAGAACTCTGGAGGGTTGGACTGGTATTTCGAAGAATGAAATTGTCAATAATAATATTTACACTTTTTTCCCACATCTCAAAGAAAAAAAATATTATTATCGACTAAAGAATATTTTCATTGGTGGTCCGCCAGTAATTTTTTCATCTCAATTTCACCAACATTTTATTCCAGCAAGAATGCCGGACGGATCCTTGCGTATTTTCCAAACAACTGTTACTGCAATCGCTCAATCGGACAAGCAAGAATATTATGCACTTTTTTCTCTGCAAGATATGACGGATCTGACACGCAGAATTCAGAATTATCGGAAAATGCGAGATCAAGCGCTTTGCGAGGTGAATGATCGTAAACTTGCACAGCAAGAATTGCGAAGGGCAAAAAAAGTGGCTGAAATCGCAAATAAAACCAAAAGCGAATTCCTTGCCAATATGAGCCATGAAATCCGCACACCCATGAATGGCGTCATGGGCATGACCGAGCTTCTACTTGACACCCAGCTCTCTGAGGAACAGCGCGGATTTGCTGAAACCGTGCGCGCTTCAGCGGAGTCCTTGCTGACGATCATCAACGACATTCTCGACTTCTCCAAGATAGAAGCTGGCAAGCTCGACCTCGAATTCGTCGATTTCGACCTGCGCACCAGCATGGATGAAGTCGTAGACTTGCTCGCTTTCAAAGCTGAAGAAAAAGGGTTAGCTTTCTCATGTTTCCTCCATCCACAAGTCGAGGGCTTTGTCAATGGCGACCCCGGGCGGCTTAAACAAATCCTGATTAACCTGGCAAATAACGCCATCAAATTTACCAAACAGGGTGAAGTCGCCATCAGCGGTGAGCTGGAACACGAAACCGAAGCCGAAGTCTGTGTCCGCTTCAACATCACCGACACCGGCATTGGCATTCCCCAAAAAGCGCAGCGAAAACTCTTTCAATCCTTCACACAGGCGGACGCCTCAACGACCAGAAAATTTGGCGGCACCGGTTTGGGGTTGACTATTTCCAAGCAGCTCGCGGAAATGATGGGTGGGGAAATCGGTGTCGAAAGTCAAGAGGACGAAGGCTCGACCTTCTGGTTTACCGTATTGCTCAAAAAACAAACCAAGGAGAACCGCCAGCGGCAGGTCAAAGATATTGACCTCACCGGTCAACGCATCCTGGTCATCGATAATAACAAAACCAATCGCGACATCCTGCGGCTACAGCTGCAATCCTGGCATTACATTGTTGAAGAAGCAGAGGATGCAACTGAGGCATTAAAACTCCTGCATCAGCAAGCTGAAGAAAAAGCTCCTTTTGCGTTAGTCATCCTAGACATGCAAATGCCCGGGATGGACGGTGAGACTCTTGGCAAAACAATCAAAAATGAACCCGCCATCAAAGATACGAAACTCATCATGTTCACTTCAATCGCCCAGCGCGGGGACGTCAGGAGACTATCTGAAATCGGCTTCGAAGCTTACCTGACCAAACCACTGAATCAGTCACAGCTTTATGACTGCCTGGCTACCTTACTGAACGATGGTACCGGCAAGGTTGGCAAGAAACAATTGGTCACCCGGCACACCATCGCCGAAGACCACAGATTGAAAACACGAATCTTACTGGCAGAAGACAATATTGTCAATCAGAAAGTGGCCAGGAAGATGCTACAGAAATTCGGCTACAAGGTGGATTGCGTGGCCAACGGCAAAGAAGCGGTCAAGGCGGTCAAGTCAATCCCATATGACCTGGTGTTCATGGACTGCCAGATGCCGGAGATGGATGGCTATGAAGCGACCGGTGAAATTCGCAGAGTAGAACCGAAAAATCAGCATATTCCCATCATTGCACTCACGGCAAATGCGATGCAGGGAGATAGAGAAAAATGTCTGGACGCCGGCATGGACGATTACATTTCAAAACCGGTAAGTGCAATCAAACTCAAAGAAGCAATCGCTAAATGGGGCCAAAGAATTACCGTAGTTGACAAAGAAAATCACAGCGTGGCAAGCCGGAATAGTTAAGGCATTTCTAAAAAAGGAAGTATAGAGAGAATCTTCGAGAAGAACACAAAGAAAAAATATAACTATTTCTTGCCCATTGCAAAAGAAATTTAAAAGGCAAATACTTAAGGACGAAAACATTTAAAAAAAGAGTAAACATAAAATTAATTCTCGGTGCTACCCTATGCTCTCTCTGTACAGCTTTTTTTATCCATTGTCTTTCTAATTTTCCTTGCAAAAAAAATAAAAAAAGTACACAAATAATATTAGGGAGTTAAATCAATAGTTGCGCTTTGAAACGCACGTAAAATTTTACTGGGTTCTGATGATGGTTTTGCTCCTTTTTAATGAAGCCAGACCTCAGACATCCCCTGGGTTGAGTATTCAAAAAGTAAATAAATTAAATAAAATAAGTTCTTTGAATTCTACCGATCCGGACGGCGAAAATTTTCACAGTTGGTGGATAACACCTGATCCTGTCGATCCTCAAAAATACTCGCAAAAATTCTTGCAAGGAATCGGCCGGGAAGATATTGAAAACGCCACGAAATGGCTTCCGGTTAAAGTCTCCTGCTGTTATTGAAAGACAATTCGATTTCCCTGACTCAAACAGCGAATTTTGCTATCTTAAAATAATCCATCTGCCTGAAAATATAACCGAAGATTTGATGATAATCCTGGGTGAAATCTCGGACCGGGACAGCACATTTTTTAACGGAGTATTGATTGGCAATACCGGAGAATGGCACAGCGAATATGCTCAAGCTTATGATAAGGTTCGGATATACAGGGTGCCTAGAGAACTCATTCGGCCGGGAAAAAACAATATTATTTTAGTAAAGGTTCAAGGCTACTTCCCTAATTCCACCGGGATCGCTCAGGGAAAAACAGCAATTGGCTACCAGCAAACCGTTCTCTCGAGGTTTCATTTCCATAGTTATAGCAAAGCACTAATACTTGCTTTCTATTTGGCTGTTGGAAGTTACTTCCTCTTACTATTCATCAGACGAAGGCAAGAACGGGAGTATCTTTATTTTGCCACATTCGTGATTTTACTGGTGCTTTATTTGTTCTTGAGAAATCCGCTAAAATTTGAACTGGGACTAGATTTCAACCTGTTAAAAAAGCTCGAATACCTCACACTTTTTACCCTCGCTCCGCTTCTGTCCAGTTTCTTTACACAATTTTTTCAAACACCAGCAAACCGCACAAGCGCTATTATAGAAAAAATTTGTCGGCTTTCCTTGTCCGGAACGATCCTGTGTCAAATAGTTGTGCTTTTCACCCGTCAGGCCACATTGTGGTTTTTCTTGCTAAACAACTTCGTTCTATTTACATGGATTGTGTACGCTGCAAGTGCAACAAGAATCCTGGCAATAGCTGCTAAACAAAAAAATAAAGATGTACGTTATATGCTCTTTGGAATAGCGATATTCCTATTTTGCGCCCTATTCGATGTTCTGCATACTTTAGACGTACATAGTTTTCCCTTAATCACTAATTATGGATTTTTTCTTTTTGTGCTTTGTCTGGCATCCGTCCTGACAAATAGATTTGTTCGCCTCAATCAAGAATTTGAATATCTAAATAGAAATTTGGAAAAAAAAGTAAAAAAACGAACTCTGGAACTGAAAAACGCCAAAGAGGCAGCCGAATCCGGCAGCCAGTCGAAAAGTGAATTTCTCGCCAACATGAGCCATGAAATCCGCACCCCCATGAATGGCATTATGGGAATGACCGAACTCCTGCTGGCAACGGAGCTAGATGAAGAACAACTCGATTGCGCCCAAACTATTGAACAGTCCGCCGACTCCTTACTAACAATTATTAATGACATTCTCGATTTCTCCAAAATCGAGGCCGGAAAGCTTGATCTGGAACGGGTCACTTTCAATCTAAAATCAACGATTGACGAGATCGTAAAATTGCTTTCCAGCCGTGCGAAGGCCAAAAACATAGAGCTTATCTTTCAATATGCGCAAGGCATTCCCGACAGGTTAGTCGGAGACGCGGGTCGCATTCGACAAATTCTGGTTAATTTGGCGGGCAATGCCATCAAATTTACCAAAACAGGCCACGTAACGATTTCCGCTAAGGAAGTATCTCGAACCGAGAAAATAGCGGTCATAAAGATATCCATCGAAGATACCGGCATTGGTATCCCCGATGACAAACTCAAAATCATCTTTCAAAAGTTCACTCAGGCAGATGCCTCAACCACACGCAAATTTGGCGGCACCGGCTTGGGACTGGCTATTTCAAAGCAGCTGGTCGAATTGATGGGCGGAACGATGGAGGCAAAAAGTATTATGGGCCAAGGCTCAGCTTTCTCATTTACTCTTGAGTTGCCCCTCGACACGGAACTGGATACGAAAGAGGAGCCGCTTCTAGATTTAAGTCCGAAAGATAACTTGATTATCGAAACCGAATCTGCCACCAGGGTGCTGTTGGTTGAAGACAATATTATCAACCAAAAAGTCGCCTTAAAAATGTTGAACAAACTGGGGGTCAAGGCCGATACGGCGGAAAATGGCAAGAGGGCATTGGAAAGGCTGGCGTCAACTCATTACGACCTGGTTTTTATGGACTGCCAAATGCCCGAAATGGATGGTTTTGAAGCCACCGCAGCAATTCGGAAAAGGGAAAAGGAAAATCGTTATTCGAATAACGAATCCCGAATAACAATTATCGCCATGACAGCAAACTCGATGAAAGGCGACCGGGAAAAATGTCTTGCATCCGGAATGGATGATTATATCTCGAAGCCGGTAAATGTCAAAAAACTTAAAGAAACTTTAGAAAGATGGAGTAAGGCCAGGCAAACGAACGATATTTAGTGTTAGTGTGTTCAGGTGTTAATGTTTTTACGTAATTCTTTTATTAAGTTGATTCATTTTCAATATATTAGCACTTGAACACACAAACACGAGAATACCACAATATAGATTTTATGAAGAATAAATTTACAGCGGTTTAAAAAATTTTCAAGAAAAACAGTTAAAATTCCGATAAAATAGAATAACCGATATTTGCTCGCAACTCAAGGAAGAGAAATGGAAACACTCAGAATCGACCCCAAAAAAATTGAAGAATTAAAGGAGTTGGTAGACGAAGACGATCCCGACTTCTTAATCGGATTGCTTGAGGATTACATGGACAATTCCGAAGAAAATCTAAAAGCAATCAGATATGCAATTCAAGCCAAAGACACCGTGACAGTTGTGACAACCGCGCACTCCCTCAAAGGCGCCAGCAGCAATATCGGCGCTGTAAACATGACCGAGTTATCCGGACAGCTTGAACATCTGGGAAGGGGACAGACCCTCGAGGGCGCTGTCGAGTTAATCGATCAACTGGAAGGTGAGTTTGTTGAAGTTAAGTGCGAGCTTGAAAAAGAAACTGCCCGGGCCGGTAAAGTTTAAATCTGCCCAAACATTTTTTCTCATTCACTCCTCCCACCAATTTCTAAAAAAGATAGCCTAATTCCGCTCGATTAAGAT
>SMXC01000311.1 GCA_004356825.1 Caldithrix sp. | reverse complement strand
CAGACGTGGATGCTGCCATCCAGCACATCATTCACAAAAAAATGCCCATTAATGCGCTTGCCCAGCAAACGACCGTAGACATCCGGAAAGGCTGCGAGGACCGTTTCGATTTCCCCTTTTTCGATCATTTGTTTTAGAGTCTTGCTGTCGAGCATGCCGCGGATTTGTGTTGCCGCCATTTCTCCTCCTTACTTGATTCTTGATGTTGGATGCTGGATTCTTGATTCTTGATTCTTGATACTTGATACTGGTTATTGTCCAGAAACTTCTTTTGGAGCTAAATGTTGTTCGATAACCCCTTTCAAAAAGGTATTAATCTTCTTTCCCAGAATATCATATTGCTTCCCCAGATCCTCAAAAAGCCATACCTCTTTTAAGGAGCCTGTTTCATATAAAAACTCCACGTGATCTCGCGTTTCATCGCAGGAAGCCAGCGCATAAATCAGAAATCTAATAAAGTCATTCTTATACCTCTTCCTGCCAAACCCTTCTACGATGTTGCTTGAAATCGACTTCGAAGAGCGACGGATCTGACTCGCTTCCTCATACACTTCAAATTTTGGCAATTTTTCCAACGTCATTATATGAACTCTAACTGCCAATTCATGCGCCATCTGCCAAATCTCATAATCACGATAACTCTTTGCCATTCTCCCTCCCTTTCGTCATTAGTAATAATGACTTCACATCACACATCCAGCATCCAGCATCTAGCATCCAGCATCTAGCATCCAGCATCCAGCATCCAGCATCTAGCATCCAGCAATAAACACGCTTTTCAACTCGCTATAGTGATCCAGCGCTGCCAGGCCCAGCTCGCGTCCAACCCCGCTTTGTTTGACCCCGCCGAATGGCGCTTCCAAATGAACGCTGTGACCCGAGTTTATAGAAATCACACCTGTTTCAATGGCCCGGGCAACTCGCAAAGCTCGCTCGATATCTTTTGTCCAGATTGCTCCGGAGAGACCGTAGGTACTTTTGTTTGCGATCGCAATTGCATCATCTTCAGTTTCAAAGGGGATGGCACAGAGAACCGGACCAAAAATCTCTTCCCGGGCAATGCACATTTCCCCGTGCACGTCTGTAAAAAGCGTCGGTTTGAGGAAAAAACCCTTTTTAAATTCTTCTCCTGCCGGTGGTTCACCTCCGCAAACTAAAGAGGCCCCTTCATTTTTTCCGGACTCAACATAGTTTAAAACTCTTTCATGCTGTTTTTGTGAAATTAAAGAACCCATTTCCGTGTCTTCGTTTTGTGGGTCGCCCAGTCGAACTTGTTTAAACAATTCAGCAAGCCTGGAAACAAATTCATCATAAATCGGTTTTTCAAGCAGCAGGCGGCTGCGGGCACAGCAATCCTGACCGGCGTTTCCCAGCACGCTCGAAACCGCTGCCGGCAGCGCCTTATCAAAGTCAGCATCGGCAAAAATGATGTTTGCAGATTTGCCCCCTAATTCTAAAGTAACCCGCTTGATGTCGTCCGCGGCTAATTTCATCACTTTGCGGCCGACCTCCGTGGAACCGGTGAAGGAAATTTTTCGGACTACTGGATGTTTGACCAGCGCTTCGCCCGCCACTTCCCCTCTTCCCGGGACCACGTTCAGCACCCCGGCGGGGATACCCGCTGCCAGGGCAAGTTCACCGAGGCGAAGCACAGTTAGCGGGGTCTGCTCAGCAGGTTTGACCACAACGGTGTTCGCCATGGCCAAAGCGGGTGCAATTTTCCATGATGCAATCACAATGGGGAAATTCCACGGTAAAATAAGCCCGCAAACGCCAATGGGTTCGCGGAAAGTCATGCTCACACCCGGGGCGGCAACCGGGATTGTTTGCCCGCCCACTTTGTTGATGGCGCCGGCATAATATTCAAAACAATCGGCGGCGAGGTTGACTTCATCGCGGGCCTCGCGAATGGGCTTGCCGACGTTGCGGGTCTCCAGGTTTGCAAGCTCCTCAACATTTTCCCGAATTAATTGCGCAAGGTTTAATAACAGGCGGGTCCGTTCACGGCTGTTGAGATTGCGCCAGGGTCCTGCTGTAAATGCGCGGTGTGCACGCTGAACTGCACTATCGATATCTTCTGCACCAGCGTCAGCCACGTCAGCTAAAATATCACCTGTGGCCGGATTAAAGACCTTCGCTGTCTGCCCTGAAAGCGCGGGAGTTCTTTTGCCGTCAATAAGAAGGTTTTCGCGGGTCATGATATTTTCGAACTTAGAAAGGCGTATTGGTTAATTTTGGAGAAAGAATATACGATTTCCAAAAGAAGGTGTCAATAAATGCGAAGCGAATTTCATAAAATAGAACAGCCGGAATTATTGCAAATTAGGGAAAAAATGTTATATTTGTATCCATTAGTGTCAACGACCTTTAGTGATTATTAATAGTGTTATTCACACGTTTAACCACAGAGACACAAAGACACAGAGATTTTTAATGTGAATGAAACTAAGCGAAACCGACTAAGTGGAATTGTTCTCGATGCCTCGATAGAAGTTCATAGAAATTTGGGTCCAGGACTCCTTGAGTCCGTTTACGAAAGCTGTTTGTACTCGGAATTAACAGACCGAAACATCGCATGCAAGCGTCAGGTTGATTTGCCCATTCACTATAAGGGCAAGCGCCTTGATGAAAAATTGGTACTAGATATCCTGGTTGAAGATGAGATTATTATAGAACTCAAAAGCTGTTGAGAGAATATTGCCAATCCATGAAGCGCAATTGTTGACATATTTAAGGCTGTCAAACAAGAGACTTGGCTTATTAATTAATTTCAACATGCCTACTCTGACAGAAGGTTTTAAGCGATTAATCAACGGTTTTGACTAATCTCTGTGTCTTTGTGTCTCTGTGGTTCCAATAATTTGTGCTCGGAATTAGTACTGATGTTGGGATGTCTTCCGATTAACTGGCATATCGGGTTAAACCAAAAAATAGAAACCGCTGAAATATGACCGACCAACAAAAAGCCAAAATCATCGCCAAAACTCTGGATGAACTTTTCCCCCAGCCGCCGATTCCGCTAAAACATAAAGACCCTTTCACCTTACTGATTTCGGTTTTATTATCAGCGCAGACCACCGACGCCATGGTGAACCGGGTCACGCCGATTCTGTTTAAAAAAGCCGACACTCCCCGGAAAATGACCCGGCTTAGGGTTGATGAAATTCGGCAGATTATCAAGCCGATTGGCCTGGCGCCAACAAAAGCTGCCAATATTCACAAGCTCTCCGGGATTTTAGTGGAGGAACACAGAGGAAAGGTACCGGAAACTTTTGAGGATTTGGAAGCCTTGCCCGGCGTGGGTCATAAAACCGCCTCGGTGGTAATGGCGCAGGCCTTTGGCATTCCGGCGTTTCCGGTGGACACCCACATTCACCGTCTGGCACACCGCTGGGGGCTTTCAAACGGCAAATCCGTGGTACAGACCGAGAGAGATTTAAAAAGAATTTTCCCGGAGGAGCAGTGGAATAAACTGCATCTGCAGATTATCTATTTCGGCCGGGAATATTGTCCGGCCCGAAATCACTATCCAAATGAATGCCCTTTGTGTAGTAAGATAGCAGGGGTTTAAAATCTTAAACCCCTGCTATCTATCTTGATTCTTGATTCTTGATTCTTGATTCTTGATTCTTGATTCTTGATTCTTCAATCCTGGGGGATTACATGAAACATCGCGGGGGAAATTTTCTGATCAACTGGCTGCTCGCTCCGCAAGTCTTTTTAGCAGCCGACCAAACACGTCTTTTCCTGGCGAAACCGCCAGACCTCTCAACCGCAATCAGAGTCCCAAAGAGTACCTGCAGCGCTGCAAACCTTTGCAGTCATACAAGATTCACCGTGTACCAAACCCAATTCCAAACACCGTAATCAAATATTTTTTTAACCAAACCAACGGAGGTACAGGGTCACCAACAACACGGCCTCGTTTCAGACCTTCGATGTCTGGGTCGTGATCACCCTGCCGGATAACTCAACGGTTGGCGGCGGATTTGAGACGCGAACCCCGACCATGGAACCGGGGCAGTCCGCCTCCCCCCCGACTTTCACGCAGCAAGTGCCGGCTGCCGCGCCTGCAGGCAGCTACACCTTTACTTTCAACCTGGGGCGCGCTTTTCCCGTACCGGATATCGACAGCGACAGTTTCACCTTCACGAAATCGGCCAACGGCGGTTGAATCAGGCAGGATAGTGGAGAGATGGGGTCTTTTCGACGCGGAGACCGGCAGAAGAATTACGGCGCGCTATTTAGACCGGTTCTTCGGCCCCAGCAGCTTATCAAAAACCGGCACTGCGGAGTCGGCTGCACTTCCTGAAACGTTTGCCCTGGAGCAGAACTATCCGAACCCGTTCAATCCGAGCACACAAATCAGCTTTGCCCTGCCCGAAGCATCTGAGGTGGAGCTGGAGATTTACAACATCATGGGGCAAAAAGTCCGCACCCTGGTGAGCAGCAGTTTTCAAGCTGGTTTTCATGCCCTGCAGTGGGATGGTGCGAACGACTTTGGGCAGCGGGTTGCGAGCGGCATTTATCTGTATAAATTGCAGGCAGGCAGTTTTGTACAAACAAAACGGATGATTTTGATGAAGTAACAAGTAAAAACCCTGACAGGGTGCAGCACCCTGTCAGGGTTAATATTTTCACGAAGAAAATGTAGGGGTTTAAAATTTACGCACCTCCCATGACTTCCTTCAGCGCCTGACGAATTGTAGGTTCCTGCATCAGGTGGCCGTCCATCTTTTTTTGCACATTGCCCTCGTCGTCAAAAATCACCATACCGTGGTTACCGAAGCCGTAGGCTTTAATTTGTGCTTTATTTTCGTCTGTGGTCGCATCCACAATTTCACATTCCAATTTGCCGGTGTATTGTTCTTCAAGACCATTCACGATGGTCGTAATCTTCGCACAGAACGGTCAGCCAGGCAGGGCGTAGTAAACAATCTTCGCCGATTTGAGATCAGCGGTTACAACTTCTTCAACCGCCGGTTTTTCTTCTGTTTGGTTTGAGCAGGCCAGTGTGAAGGCTAGCAAAACAAAGCCAAACAGTACAAAAAGTTTAAAATTTCGTGTCATTCGTCCCTCCTTTGTTTATGAATAATTAGACTTCTGTAAAATCGACCTTTTATGTCATTTCGACCAACGGGAGAAATATTTTTACGCCCATTATTGAATTAAACAGATTTCTCGCTAACGCCCGAAATGACAAATTAAGCTGTTTTTCAGAAGTCTATATTAAATAATCCTAATTGGTGCCGCCAGTCAATTCTTCCGCCAGCGTATACTGCGGCACAATGTCCACAGGAACGTCACTGAGTTTTTCCAAAGCAGCGGCGAGATTATCCGGCATTTTTACATATTGTTCAAAGAATGCCTGCATTCCGTCATAATCACCGGTAGCTTGCAAAATACAAATATCCTGCACCAGCTCCCGCACCCAATTTTCAAAGTTATCGAAATTTACCGAAAAAGTACCGGTCGCCTCATCATAGTTTATCGCTCCTTTTTCGAGCATATAATTGAATTGCAGGGCAACCCCTTTACCGTGCGCCTCGCCAATTCCAAATCGCACGCTTCTAAACAGTCCCGCCAGATAAGTCACGGCGATTTCTTTCTTAAAGGAGACAGGCAGCAGCCCTTTTTTGATCATGAAATGAATGTTGTAAACCCCCATGATATCTGCTTTGGCTTCTTCACAGGCGGAATACAAATCCTTCAGCTCCTTGCGGACCTCGGTTGCTCTGCCATCCACAAAGATTTTTCCGGGACCCAGGCCATGCGAGAGCTCGTGAAAAAGAACTTGGTTGGTAAACGCTTCAGCGGTGACGTATTTTCGCTGTTCCTCGTTTACCAAGCGTTGCGCAATGGGATTCAGAATTTTTTCATATTTAGCTGAGAGGACGTTACGCAGCAAAACTTTTTTACTCCCCTTTTGCTCACGAACGACTTCATCATTGGGCAAATTGAACGCGACCGTTTGCACCCCCGCTTTCGTATCCCCGGCCGAGAGCACTAAGTCCACAACCCGCATTGGAGATTCACTGCCGCGGTTTAGATTTTTCATTTTCTGTGGAATCGGCAGGTTGCGCTCCATGGCAGGCAGCTCGGCTTTATAGCGATCCAGTTTCTTACTTTCTACCGGGTCGGTGATCGTGACAAAAGACGTGAATGCGGTTTTATAGCCGAAGAGTTTGTCTTCGTAAACTTCATACGGACCGATGGTAATCTCCACGGGGCTGTCTAAATCCATCCAGTCCATATCGCTTTGGCGGTACTGATTTGAGAAAAACGCCTCCGCCCGGGAACGCAGAAATGTTTTGAGCGACTCGTTTTCTGTCAGGTCCGCAGCCTGGCGCATAAGTTCGGCAGCCGGTTCCAGCCATTCTTTAAATGCCTCGGAATAGGGAATTGCTGTAAGACCTCCCTGTTGACGGCGAACCAAAGTAAAATCCCCTTTCAGGGTATCCGCCTGATCCGGATGGTCGCTGATATAAGTTTCGAACTCTTCTTTTGTGATATCCACGGGATAATAACCCGCTCCTTTTGGTTTTTCCATTTCGTTGATAAAGGGCGCTTCGTGTTCATCCAGGCGGTCCCAGAGACCGTAGGAAATCTTAAAATATTCATAGGCTTTCTTGCCGAGATCATCACTTCGTGACGCCAAAGCCTGGCGATATTCCGGATTTTTCTCCCAGGCCTGCCTGAGGAAAATTTCGTCCATATATTTGCTCGCTTCAACGAGCTTGCTCAGAGCTTTACGCTCATTTTCCGGGAGAAACGAAATGTCTGTTGTAATTTCTGTCGGGGAAAATTTTTCTAAAAGCTCCCCGACATTTTCATGAATATCCATTTCCGGGCCTCCGCCGCAACTCCAAAAAAACATAGGCATAAGAAAACAAAGAACAGCCATTTTAATTTTAAACATTTTTTCTCCTTAGGGTCTTGATTTTTTCAAAAATATTCGCATAGTTTGGAACACAGAGATGATATTAATCGGTTCCATTATAGTAAAAACAGCCAATAATGTCAAGGCAAATGAATCATAAAAAAGTTATTGAGTTATTAGGTCATTTACCCTGAACGGGTCAGGGCCGGCTCTGCGGCGTCATACTGTCATGTAATCATTTTCTTCTACATTAATAATGACTTTATACTTTATTCAGACTTCTGCAAAAAACGACCTTTTATGTCATTTCGACCAACGGGAGAAATCTTTTTACGCATACAATTGAATTAAATAGATTTCTCGCTAACGCTCGAAATGACGAATTAAGCTGTTTTGCAGAAGCCTATAACTTTGTTAACAAAGGAGGGCTGAAATGGGCCGCAAAACTTTCTCAAAGGGAAGCTATTTTTTAATTATTTTCTGTCTTTTTCAATTTATCTCCTGCGCGACAAATCCAGTAACGGGTAAACGAGAATTAAACCTGCTCAGCGAGAGTCAGGAAATTCAGTTGGGAAAAGAGGCCGACCCCAGCATTGTTGCACAGTATGGGATTTATGATGACCCGAAGATTGCAAAATTCGTCGATGAAATGGGCCAAAAGATGGCCAAAATCTCCCACCGGCCGCACTTAAAATTTACCTTTCGAATCGTGGACAGTCCGACTATCAACGCTTTTGCGCTGCCCGGCGGCTACGTCTACTTCACGCGCGGTATTCTGGGCTACATGAATTCCGAGGCGGAACTGGCCGGCGTTTTGGGTCACGAAATCGGGCATGTTACCGCGCGCCACGGCGCAAAAGCTTACACCCGCGGGCAATTGGCGCAGATTGGTTTGGGCGTCGGCATGGTGGTTTCAAAGACTTTTCGTAATTATAGCGACTTTGCGCAACTCGGTGTCGGCCTGTTATTTATGCGCTTCAGCCGGGATCAGGAGCGGCAGTCTGACAAACTCGGCGTCGAATATTCAACCGCGATTGGTTACGACGCCGCAAATATGTCCAACTTTTTTGGCACCCTTGCTGATTTAAGGAAGCAAGGCGGCGGTGGCGGCGGTGGCGGCCTGGACAGCTGGTTTTCCACTCACCCCGATCCGCAAGACCGGGAAGCCAAGACGCTGGCGCTGGCCAGGGAGGCCCAGGAAAAATCTAGTTCTTCGGTTTTTAAAACAGCACGCGAACCCTATCTCCGTCTCATAGACGGTATCGTATTTGGCGAAGACCCGCGACAGGGCTTTGTTGAAAACGGTACTTTTTATCACCCGACTCTGGACTTTCAATTTCCCCTGCCGACGGATTGGCAGTTGGTGAACACCCCGCAAGCCGTCCAGATGGGGAATAAAAAGCAAACTGCCGGCATTCAGTTTACACTTGCGAAAGAAGCCAGCGCCCGCCAGGCTGCGGACAAATTCGTCGCTGATGCAAAAGCCACGGTCAAGTCATCCGACTACAGAAGACTCAATGGCTTTACCACCGAAATCAGAGAGGTTACTATTGCCGGTCAACAAGGAGATTTAAGTGTGCTTTCCTATTTTATAGAAAAGGAACAAAATGTCTTTGTCTTTCACGGCTTTACCTCCACGGCTGACTATGGGAAGCACAAGCGCGATTTCAGATACACGATGGAAAATTTTGAGCGGTTGAAAAATCAGGCGGCAAAAAAAGTTAAGCCAACGCGTATTAAAATTGTACGCGTCGCCAAAAGCAGCACTTTGAAAGATTTTCTCGCCCGCTACCCAACCAAGAAAGCCACACCTGAGGAGTTAGCGATTATCAACGGCATGGAGTTGACGGACAGGGTGCGGCCGGGAGACAGGGTTAAGGTATTGAGTCAATAGGCAAAACCTTATGCTGTATAAACCCAAGCCCCGAGCATAATCTTGGGAAGATGGCAGTGTTTAGCAGAATTTAAAAGCTGAGTGTACGGTTTATCGGGGCCTAAATGCAGTGTTATTTTCCTAGGGATGATCAAACAGCGGCACGAAGTCGGATATCATGACAAATGACTGCGTATGCAGTTGGAAGGATAAATAAAT
>SMXC01000310.1 GCA_004356825.1 Caldithrix sp. | reverse complement strand
TTCGCGCCGCCAACGCCGTCAGCGACAGCAAAAACACCGTCTGCTTCCAGGATGAGACAGCTATCTTCATTGACTGCATAATTCGAACTTAGGCCTTTGTCGGTTATGCTGGCAGTTTGAATAGAGAAATTCATGCTTCAAGGGCCGCTCTTTTGCCGTTTCTGTGCGAAAGTCCCATCAAGAAACCAATAATAACCATCGAAACAAGGAAGGAAAAACCACCGCGGCTGATAAACGGCAGCGTGATTCCTGTGAGAGGAATCAGTTTTATCACCCCGCCAATGTTGACAAAGACTTGTACCGCAAGCATGGTTGTAAAACCGGTGGCCAGGAGTCTTTCAAAATCATTGTCAGATTCCAAAACAATGCGAATCCCGAGAAAAACCAATGCCAAATAAAGAAATACGATGATAGCCGCGCCGAAGAATCCCAGCTCTTCCGAAATCGCCGAATAAACAAAATCCGAGACCACGAGTGGAATATTGGTGGGATACCCCAACCCCAATCCCGCTCCCGTCCACCCGCCGGCATTTAGAGCGAAGAATGAATTCATAATTTGATAGACACTATCCCACCAGGCGTTATTGTGAGGTTCAGCCCAGATGTTTGACCAGATGATAAAGCGCTTCATCACGTGCGCGGGGGCAATGCCCTCAAGCAGCAGAATTAACCTGGATGTTAGTACGGTGATGGCAATTCCACCAAACAAAAAGATGTACTTTCGGGTGAGCACAAAAACCATGATGATAACCAGTCCGCCGTAAATGATGACTTGCCCGAAATCTTTGAGCAGAATGAATAAAAGCTGCGGTATGAGCCAAATTAATAAAAACGGACCCCACGGTATCATTATCCGTTGTAGTCTTTTCCCTTTTATTTTTGGGGCTTTTCGGGTGAATTCATCTTTGTATTTGGCGAAGAATCCCGCCAGAAAAATAATGATTGTGACTTTAAATGCCTCCCAGGGGGTCATTTGGTAAACAAACCTGCCGCGTGTGCCTACCTCGCTTAAAGCAACAAAAATGAAAAGCAGAAAAACCGTGAGTGTTACCCAGAAGAATGGCCGGGCCAGTGAGTCCATGAATCTGTTGTCGGAGCATTTTCTGACAAGGTGGATAATCAAATAGAGAGCGATCAAATAAGAAATAATCAAACGTGACCAGCTGGGGACACTGTTAAAAAAATCCTGCATGACCTGGCTGAACTTAAGCTTATCCAGTTTAAGGAATTGCTCAGCTTCCTTTTGGATGGCTTGCAAACTCCTTTCTTCAGAAGCTTTATTCACGGTTGAGTCCGACGCTGCAAGGTGCTGAGTTGAATCAGGGAGTGCGCTTTCTTCAAGGCCCGCTGCAGAATACTGTCTGATCAGGGTTTTCTGGAAATCGATGTTAATTGCGGAGCTGATTCTATATTGAATAATAAACCCGATTCCGGTGAGCAGGGCCACAACAATGAGAATTGTAAAGTCGCCTTTGTAACCGCGTTTTAGAAAAAGATAAACAACAAGGAAAGCAGAAATCATGAGGGAGTTGCGCACCAGGACCGCCAGGCTGGGATCGTAGCCTCGGGCATTTCCGGCAATATAAACGGAAATCATTCCGAGTACGGTTATCAGGATCGTGAAGATCAACCCGAACAGCGGGTTAATTTTTTTCTGGGACGTCGGCTTCTGTTCCGTCATCGAAATAACCTAATTCATATGCCTTTAAGTAGACTTGCTTTGCAATGGGTGCAGCAGCAGAGCCGCCGTAACCAGCTCCTTCGGCGATCACCGCAATAGCGATCTTAGGATTTTCAATTGGGGCAAATGAAATAAAGACAGCGTTGTTGATAATAACTTTTTCTTTTGTGCCGTCTTTATGTGTAATGATTTTTGTGAGTTCGGCCGTTCCGGTTTTGCCGCCTGCTTCGACTTCTTTCATCCGCATTCTCCAGGCCGTCCCGCCACGCGCCCAAACAACATCACGCATCATTTTTTTGACTTTTCTGGAGGTTTCTTCGGACATGACTTTATGCCACACTTCCGGGGCTTCGTTCAGCTCGATTTTTGGTTTCATCAAAATGCCATTGTTGGCAATTGCGGCGGCAGTCATGGCCAGTTGGAGCGGAGTTGCCAGGACTTTTTCCTGACCGATCGAGGACCAGGCCAACTCGTGGGCGTTTTTAGTAGGGGGGAAGGAGCTTCGGAAAGTAACCATTTTACCCTTAAGTTCGGGACGGGAGATATTCCACTCGACGGCTTGATTGTAACCGAAGCGCCGGGCGATTTCGTGCATCAAAGAATCGCCGACCGTAACGCCCAGTCTTGCAAAGTAGTGGTTACTCGACTTAACCATGGCTCTCGACATATTTATTTCGCCCTGTCCCCGCCAGACAAGTCCCCTTTTCGGGTAACTGACCCGCTCGTGATCGTGAACTCTTTTCCTGCGCACGCCCGGCGGGCGATAACCGGCTGGTCCCAGGTTCCAAACCGGGTCGATTCCTTTTTCAAGAGCAGCTGTCGCAACAAGTGGCTTCATTGTTGAGCCGGGAGGATAGCGTCCTTTTAACGCCCGGTTATAAAGTCGCTGATTTTCTTCATCTCTAATAATACGAACCCAGGCTTCGTCAACTGAGACTGAGTCGGGATGAAAGCTCGGCGCGCTCACTAATACCAGGACGTCTCCAGTTGCCGGCTCGATTGCTACAACAGCCCCTTTGTTATCACCGAAGGCTTCGTAGGCCGTCTTTTGTAATTCGTAATCAATCGTCAGAACAATATCATTGCCAACCGGCGTGAGACGAAAATATTTGTTGTTAATGTTGTTCTGTTTTTCTTCCTCAGTGAAGTCTGTCCACCCCATCAATCTTTCGAAATAAAATTTCTCCAAACCGCTTTTGCCCCGCTCAACGTCTGAGTAGCCAATCAGGTGCGAGATTGCTTCACCGAGCGGATAAATTCGCCTGGGGAGTCGCCCGTTTGAAGGGGTTGAGTAACCGGCCAGCAGTTTCGCATCATCATGAGTGCGGTCGTAAATTTTTCCTTTTAAGGTTGTGGCCTCAATTATCCAGGGTCGAGGATCATGAAGTTTTTTGGTTACGGTGAAATTTTCGTTGTCGATGAATATCTGCCAGTAACTTTGATAACCGAGCAATGTCAGGAAAGCGAAAATAAAGACCCATAAAACAACCGAGAGCTCTTTGCGGCGGGTGAAAGAAAACAGACCCGGCATGTTTTTAACTGTAACATAAATTATTCGAGCAAGGTAAGCCGCGATTGAGAAGAGGATAACGTATTTGGTTATGATCAGAATAATGAGCATGGTCGTTATTTCTCAGAGAGTGTCATGACCACGGGGTTGGTTTTGCAAAACTTGATCTGGTCGCCAATTTTTAATTCCAGACTGCCTTTTATAGGATTTTCATCACTATTAATGAATGTGCCGTTGGCGCTGCCTTCATCAACTATTGTGATTTTAGAATCCGGCATAAAATAAAGCGTCGCTTGCTTTTTTGAGATGTTGTCGTAGGGGAGACAGATGTCAGCAGATGCTACCCGGCCAATATTGTAGGTCTTCCCCGGTTTGATTTTCCAGGACATACCTTGCCCTTGACCCTTGATGATTTTGAGTTCATATTTTGCATCATCATCCGCCTGAAAGCCTTCATCTTCACTTGAGAATCGAACATGAATTTCAATCGTATGCTTGGACAAGGTTGCTGAGGAAATAATTTGCAGTTTTATCAGCGGTTGTGAAAGTGCGTAATCCCGGTCTGCGACATACCTTTGCAACCTGTCCTGCATATTGGTTTCAAGTTTTGATATTGAATGAGCATGCTTAATAAACACTTTGTTATTGACAATGACGTCAAAGTTATCGGGCGCCAGAAGTCTTTCAGGATTGTTTGGGTCAAGATTCCTTTCCAGTTGGTCGGTCAATTGGCTAAAAAGTCGCTCCGGTTCCAGCGGGTCCATCAACCACCAAAAAATAGAAAAGATTATTTTCTTGATAGCACTATCAATTGCTGCTATAAGGCCCATTTTTTACCCGGCTTTAATTGTTAGTCTGTAGCTCATTATTTTTATTTCATCTTCCGGAAAAACTTGAACTTCTTTCTTAAGTTCTATTTCTTCACCATTTACAAAAGTACCATTGATCCCTGCGGGCGTTAAATAATACATTTCATCTCTCACTTCAAGGGTAGCATGTGCTCTGGAAATGGAAAAGTCGGAAGATTCCAGAACGACATCGTCCTGACTGCTGCGGCCGATGGTTACCATTTCTTTGTAGACAAGTTGTTCATTTGTGCCGTCGTCCGTATGGATGCGCAGCTTGTACAAAACCGGACTTTCCGGCATTTGTACGATAGTTTGCTGTTCATCTGCTGCCGCAAAGTCGGGTGTGGCTTCGACGATTGTTTGTTGAAGATCATTCTCGTCAGGGGGCGTCATCACCTCAGAAGCAGTTTTATCCAGACTTGCTCGCTCTTCCTCGTGCGGTTTTTTCATTCTGTGAATGATTTTAAATTGGCCTTTTTCAATGGCGGGGTCAGTGTTCACCGTAACCACCACGTCACCTTTGCTTTGCTCGGGATTGATTTTACGCATTTCATGAAAAAGTTCTTCTTTCAACTCGTTGCACATGACATCTTCGACTTCCAATCTCAGGTCTCTATCCGATTCGCTGAAGTAGATGGCGTAATAGTTGGGAATAAGAATTCTTCTGCCGACCACATCTACGTTTTGTTCCATAATTTCTTTCAGTTTTTTTGAGATTACTTGGTAAGGGATCCTTTCATCTACTTTTCTTCTTATGGATTGGGTTTCATCGTCGAGATTGGAAACCCGTCTCCAGGCACCCTTCAGTTTTTTGAAAGCCATGGAACTACCTCTATGTCTATTTTTTAAATATCTTTAACAAACCACTAAATTATAATTTAATATGTTAAAATTTCACAAAATTGTCAAGGATAATTTCATCTGAAAGCACGGGTGACGCCCCACCTAAGGCGTCAAAATGTATTTCAATGAAATCCTCAATGAAAAAAATAGCTAACCTGCATTATTCATAGAATTTTACCACAGAGGCACTAAGCCTGTCCTGAGCGTGCCGAAGGGATACAGAGAATAAAAGATTTATAACGAGAGTGTGTTCAAAACAAAGTTTTTGAAATCGAAATTGATTACGCTGACATATGTTCAATAGCTCCGGCAATCTTTAAGCCGGAATCTAGTTGTAATAACGAAAAGATTCCTGCCTACAATCCCAGGCTGTTGCAGATTCATCTTTTTGCCACTGATGAACACGGATTCTCACAGATTGTTTGACGAAAACGACCTTTCCTTAATAATATTCAGATAATCAGTGGAAATCCGTGTCAATCCGTGGCTTAAGTCTTATTTGC
>SMXC01000309.1 GCA_004356825.1 Caldithrix sp. | reverse complement strand
CAAGCTTGGTTTGACCGATTTGATATTCGTTTTGAGCATCGCGGCGAAGATGTCAAAATAATTGGCGAATGGCTTGATCGCCGGTCACACCGCAGGAATCGTCTGCATGTTCATTATGACATTCAAGTGCCTAAAGAGTACAGCCTGGACATTAGGACGGCGAGCGGCGGTATTGAGGTCTCCGATTTAATCGGAGAAGTTGATTTGATGACTTCAGGCGGCGGGATTTCAATGGGTGAAATTGACGGTCGGGTGCGTGCGGAAACTTCGGGTGGAGGCGTTTCATTAGAGAGCTCAACGGGAAGAGCATATATCCACACCTCTGGCGGCAGCATTAGAATAGGAGAAGTCGGTGGTTCCCTGGATGCAAAAACCTCAGGAGGTTCCATCTCCGTGGATGGTGTGAACGGAGATTTAAAGGCACGTAGCTCCGGTGGCGGGTTACGCTTGCGAAACATAAACGGCAACCTCACAGCCAGGACCTCGGGCGGCTCGATTCTGGCAGAATTGCTCAAGCAGATCGATAAACCGATGGATTTGTACACTTCCGGCGGCGGGATTACACTCGAAGTCCCTCCTGATTTCCAAGCTGATATTGATGCCTCAACTTCCGGTGGGCGCGTTTACTCGGACCTTCCTTTGACAGTCAGGGGTACTTTCGGCAAAAGTTCTTTGCGCGGTGAATTAAACGGCGGCGGTAAATTGGTGACGTTAAGGTCTTCCGGTGGGAATATCGAGATTCGCGAGCGGTGAATGCATTTCAAATTTTTGAAGAATAAGCAAAGGCCGGGAAATGCTCTCGGCCTTTTTATCTTGATTCTATTCCATGTTTAATAAAACACTTAGACTCTATATATCCAACACTTTAGTAGGCCCGCTTACCCCGCAACCTTAACTACAACCATGGTAATATCATCGTGCTGTTTGGCTTTACCCATAAATTTCTTGACTTCCCATGCTATCTTGTTGACAAGGTCATCTGCAGAGCATTGACCGTTTTGACTGATAATTTGTTGAAGCCTCTCTTCACCAAACTCATCGCCATTCTTGTTCATGGCCTCTGAAACACCATCGGTAAAGAATACAAAAATATCGTCTTTTTCCATGGGGATGGTGGCTTCTTCAATTGTCTGCGAGAACAGCGGGCCTTTTTCCAGACCGATTGCCAATCCGTTTGGTTTCAGAAACTCCGGTTTTTTGGCCATCTTTTTGCAAACGATCACCGGATTGTGTCCGGCCCGTGCGAAAACAAGTTGACTATTTTTTTTATCAAAAAGACCGTAAATGACACTGATAAAAACATCCTTCGGGGCGTTTTCATAAAAAATCTCATTCATCCTGGTGAGGATTTCCTTTGGATTGCTGGTTGATTTTGACAGGGTTTTTATGATCCCTTTTGCCATGGTCATGTAAAAGGCAGCCGAGACCCCTTTACCGGAAACATCCCCTATGACAATTCCCAAAGAGTCGTTACCGTTGGGCATAAAATCATAATAATCGCCACCTACTTCCATCGCCGGCTTACAGACACAAGCGATATCTAAATGCGGAAACTCGGGGATCGACTGCGGCAAAAACCGTAACTGCACAGTGCGGGCAATTTCCAGCTCTTTTAAGAACCTTTCTCTTTCTGCGATTCGACCGACGTATTCCGGCACATAGTGTTCAAAGTCTTTTGCGGTTGCTTTACTATGGATAAGGTAGGTACCTGAAGCAAACAAAATCAGAATAAATGTTGCGGAGAAAATCATTGGGATACTAAAAAATCCATTAGGCAAATTGCCGATTAACGAAAGCTTTAAGAAAAAATTAACGGTGAAAAGAGATAGAAATATAGAAATAAAGTTGCTCTTGAAAGCGTAGTACGACCAAAAACATGCAAGCGGCAGCAACAAGAAAAATGCCATGTACGTCGGACGGATTTGATATAAATTTAGCCCAGCCAGGTTAATAAGAACAGCAAAGAGGATGATTAAAATTTTATTTGATCGAACTTTAGATTTTAGATAGGCAAACCAGAAGGAAAGTAAAACCAGCCCGATATAGAGAGAACTGATTAGTGTATGAAAAATATTTTTTAGAAGCGCTAAATTTCCCTGGAAAATCCAAAAATGATCATCTGCATCAAAGTCGATGAACCCCAGGTTGAGCTGACCGTTTAACCAGAAGAGGAGACCAAAAGTTAAAAGGGTTAGACCTGATACAAACAGCGAGTCAAGGATAGCCGCACCCATTTCTTTGACACGCAGGAATCCTCTAACAATGATGTCTGGCAATACTTCTTTTTCTCTCCAAACGTCTCTATTGAGCGAATCTGTAACTGAATAAACTAGGATGAGCCCGAGCCCGGTAAACAGACCGATTAACCCACCTGCTAAAACCATCCCTGCCCATTGCGGGAAAATCTCAATGGCCATGGCAAGCCACATGATGATAAAACCGGTGAGGCCCAACCAACACGCCCGTTTAAATTCGAGTTCATCGTGTCTTAAACGTTTAATAAATACACCGATCAGGAAAAGTCCAATTATAAACCAGATCGCTATTGCGATGATTATGGAAACTGTCTTTGATGTTTGATGAATTTTCGGAAAGATTACTTTGTCCGAATCGACGATCAGCCGGGCAGAATAATTTGTAATGCGTCTTCCGGCAATATTCACTTCGTAACTTTCTCTTAAATCCGTAGATATTGAGGAAGGCTTACTAAAAGAAAAATCATAGATTAATACGCGATCATCTTTACTGCTCGCACTATTTCTAACCGTAATTGCCGAGGTGTCAATATTTACGGTGTGGAGAAAACGTCTGGCTGCCTCCTCTGCTGCTTCAGAATTTTTGAAATTATACGGTCTTCGCAGGTGTGGTGCACTTTCCAGGCGTTCAATAAGATTACCATCAAAATCGTATTTAACCCGGAAATGAACCTTTATTTCACCCTCTTTCTTGGTTTGTGTCGTGCCTGTCCATTCTACGCTCCATGAGCCAATCGGGTAAAAGCCCCCCGGTCGTTCGTTGTTTAGATAAAGTTGTGCGTATTTAGATAGAGTATTATCCAAATCCAGATCGATGCTTCTTCTTAGATCGTAATCAGCAAGTTCGGAATTTTGAAAAACTTCTTCGGCTTTTTGGAGAATTTCGTTTTTAGAAATATTTTGCCGTAAGAGATTTGAAGTTTTGGAATAGGTCTGCATTACGAAAAATATCGCAATACAAAGACAGCCGAACAATCCCAAAAGAATCTTTACGACTTTGTTGTTTGTGAACATTTAAAGCAGGTCGATTGTTATACTTGAAAAGGTGGCTGGTTGTTTATTGATTATATTGAACGTAAATTGAGTTTTGTTGTTCCTAAGTCAGCCGTCAATTTCTCAACGTAATTTAATTAATTTAATCATTTTGAAAACAAGAGTCTATTTAATTTTTCACGTTTGTTCTTGACAACAAAACAAATTTTTCTTAAAGTTATTAATACGATGCCCATACTTTTATTCAGTTTTTTGTTAAATCACAACAAATCGGAAAAAACTCTCTCAAAATCGAAATCAATTGAACGAGGTGCAAATGAGTTTGCTTACGAGTCTAATAACCTTTTGACTGCAAATTTTCAGCAACATTTCTATCGTCAGGATGGGTTTCCCACCGGCAGGTGATCAATCTGAAATTTTGTCTGAGGCAGAAAACGCGACTTATGAAGCGCAGGAATTGACAAAGCGATTCTTTTTATTAAATAATACTGCTGCAGAAAAACCTGGGAAAGAAAGTTCAAGTTGATAGGCGGGGCACATTTTCTGAAATAGGCAGGTGCTTGTTATTGATGATGATAAACGGCCGGGGGTACCCTGTGTAAAATGCTTGAGCACCTGGTTTCAAGGTTGAATATGTTGGGGAAAGTTCTGCGGCAATTGAACCGTTATAAAGAAGCTGAAGGTCCATTTGATTTAGTTATTTTGGATTGATGCTCTCGGGTAAAAAGGGTACGGAGATACTAAAAGAAATTCGCAATATGATCCGAATATTAAGGCGATTGTTTGTGGCGGTTATTTAAATGGTCCGATTTTTGGAAAACTTTCAAGAATATGATTTTAGCGTGGCAATGACAAAATGAAACCTTTGATTTAATCAACCGTTCTTAGTTGGTGAATTTTGCTGAATTTTTTAAAAAGCTATGACGAAATTTTTAGAAAACTATCACGCCGATATCCTTGTTTGGATAAAATGAGCCCAATATAATAGGCAAAAAAAGAATCAAACGGTAACTTATTAAGGGTCAACGGCTCATAATTCGTATCTATGTTGCACAAAGGGCAATGCCCCTTCGAACATTATGAATCATGCACAAAAAAGTGAAATGAAGGTCGTTCCTTTCAGTTGTCAGATATTTTACAGAGGAAAAATGATAAAGATTTTTAAAGTGTGCAAAGGGTCTTTCCACCGCATTTCGAACCCTGCTTTTCTTTTTGTTTCTTTTCTTTTGGCTCTTCGAAAGGGGGCGTCCTCTTCTAGCTTTATCAAGTATTCCGTAATAAATGCCCTCCTTTCTGAAATTTCTCTTTACCTCATCATTGTCATAAGCTTTGTCAGCAAAAACAGAAGCCTCATCTCCACAAATCAACTCTTCTCTCTTTTGAGAATCATGCGGACTCGCTGTAGTAAAAGCTTTCTTTCTGATGATATTCGAACCTTCATCTACGGCAATATGCCCTTTATAACCATAGTATTTTTTCTTGTTTTTTTGGGTATGGCTGGCATCATAATCTTTTTGGGAACTTCTTTTTTTGACTTCATTTTCTTTGTTGTCAGCGCTGCCGGTCTCTTGCTTATTGGGTTTCCTCGCAGCCAGAACAATCGTTGCATCTATCAAAGTGCCTTTCTTCAGAATCAGATTCGCGTTTTCAAGTTGATGAAGAATAGCATCGAAAAGCTTATCATACAGGTTGTATTTTATCAACCGAGCCTTAAATTTCCAGATAGTCGTAAAGTCCGGGATTTCTTCATCAAAACTAATACCAAGAAATCGCTGAAAACTCAACCGGTCAATCAGGGCGTCTTCAAGGCCCGGTTCGCTTAAACCATAAAGAAATTGAATGAACAAACATTTCAAGGACAGCTCAATAGGCGTTGTGGGACGGCCCCTATTTGATTTTTTAAACATACCTTCACATTCTTTTACCAAAGGCCTCCAGTCAATGAATTTGTCCATACTTTTGAGTAATTTATCACTTCTTGAACGTTTTTTGCGTCTCGAAAAGGCACCATCTAAAATGGACATTTGTAGTTGTTGTGTTCTTATCATTTATTCACCCATTAACTTATTGTTATAATTAAAGTTAATGATTTTTATGAAATAACTCAAGAACTATTTTTGATACTT
>SMXC01000308.1 GCA_004356825.1 Caldithrix sp. | reverse complement strand
GGTCGAGCCCGCTAAAACCGCGATTCTAAACAACGCCCCCGATGAAATATGCTGGATGTCCAACCGCTTGGCGATTCTTTTGGACTGTGTGCCTTTGCCGGACCCGGGCGGGCCGATTAAAACTATTCTCATATAATTAAAGAGTTATTCGTTATTCTTATCACGTTTTATTTTGTGGTTCATCTAAGAATCAGTTGCAAGAATCAAAAAAAAATTCAAACACCGAAGAACACCGAGCCACACTGGAAGTCTCTCTTAGATAGCAAAAGGTTTATGTAGATTGAATTAGCTGCTCTTTACTTGAAACATAGTTTAGATGTTCAGAATCGGTGTTGTTCAGTGTGCTTCGGTGTTGAATGTTTTTACGCGCGCAATATTCTGGGTTCCTTTGTCTTGTCCTTGCGGCGCATGTAAAGCGTTTTCTCAAACGAGGCACATACATCACCTTCGCCATCCGTTAGTTCTACTTGATACATTCTGTTTATTGAATGCTCAGTCTCCAGCCGCCTCCGAATCTCCGCCAGTTCTTCCGGGCCAACCACAAAGCGCGCGTATAAAGTTTTCCTGCCGGGTTTTTTGAATTGGATCGTCGCAAATTTGTCCCAGACGAGATATTCCGGGCCCAGAAGTTTAATCAGCATGATCATATAAATCGGATCAATCGCGCCGTACATGCTGCCGCCGAAAAGGGAACCGACATAGTTGCGTGTTTTCCAATTGAGCGGAAGCTTGACTCGAATCTCATGCAGGTCGCCGGCAATATAGGTAATCCTGCCGCCCGTGCGGCGATAGGCGGGAAAAAAGTTGAACCACCAGCGAAAGAGTCGAGTTTTCAATGATTCCGCCATAAATTTCGATTATCAAATCTCTTTAACGTACCTGTGACCTTTAAGGATTAACTGATTTTCTGGAAAAAATGCAAGTAAATTAGTTGCTCAACACAATTTAACGATCTATATTCCCATTTTAGTAAGGCGACATTCATGTCGCGCCAATGGAATTGGCAAAAAATGTGGTCTTAACGGTCACGATTAAATTAATTAGCCTGTTTGGGTGTTTGGGTGTTTGGGTGTTTGGGTGTTTGGGTGTTTGGGTGTTTGGGTGTTTGGGTTCTAATATATTTGAAATCCATCAACTTGGGGGAAATACGCAAACACTTTAACACCTAACACTTTAACACTATAACACCTGAACACGCTAACACTATATATTACCTGGTTGTTTAGGAAACGGTGAAGTAGTTCAGCTTTCAGGCTGGATTTTTTAAGCTAAAATTTAAACTCCAAACAAAAATTAAAAAATGATCCAAGTCAAAAACTTAAGTTACACCTACACCAAAGCCAGTGAGCCTGCGGTAACCGGACTGAATTTCACCGTTGAAAACGGCGAGATTTTCGGTTTCCTGGGGCCAAGCGGCGCCGGCAAATCAACGACCCAGAAAATCTTGATTGGCCTGCTCAAAAACTACCCGGGCAGTGTCTCTATTTTGGGGAAAAGCCTGCTTGACTGGAACTCGGATTATTACGAGCACATCGGTGTCTCATTCGAATTTCCCAACCATTATCTCAAATTGACCGCCCTTGAAAACCTGACCTATTTCGGTTCTCTATACAAGAGCAAAAAGCATTCGCCTCAGGACTTGCTCGATTTGGTGGGACTCAATAACGACGGCAAAATGCTGGTATCGCAATATTCCAAAGGCATGAAGACCCGCCTGGGTGTGGCCCGCTCCCTGCTGCACAATCCGGATCTCCTGTTTATGGATGAACCGACCGCGGGACTTGATCCGGTTAGCTCGCGTCGGATCAGAGATCTGATTAGAAAGCAAAAAGAGGACGGCAAAACGATTTTCCTTACCACACACGACATGGTCACCGCCGACGAACTTTGTGACCGGGTGGCTTTCATCGTCGATGGTGAAATCAAATTAATCGGCACGCCGCGAGATCTGAAGTTGCAGCACGGCGAGCCCAACGTGCGGGTTGAATACGATGACAGCCGGAAAACCCAACGTGAAGATTTCCCCCTAAAAGATTTAGGCAACAATGCAGGATTCTTAAATCTACTGAAAAAGCACACCATCCAAACGATTCACACACTCGAAGCAACATTAGAAGATGTCTTTATTCAGGCAACCGGGCGGAGCCTGTCATGAAGCGTCTGGCGGCAAGTTTGTGGCTCGATTTCCGGCTGCAGTTTCGCAACGGGTTTTATTATGCCGCCGCCTTCGTGACGGTGGTGGCAATCGTAATTTTTCGTCAATTCCCGAATTTGGATTTTAAATGGCTGCTGCCGGCACTGTTGCTGAACAACTTGCTTGTCGGCACATTCTATTTTTTCGGCGGGCTGGTTTTGCTGGAGAAGAAAGAAGGCACTCTGGAGGCACTGATCGTAACACCCATCCGCACCTGGGAGTACCTGCTCTCCAAGGTCGTCACCCTGACAGCTCTTGCAATACTTGAGAATGTTGTCTTTGTTATCTTCGTCTACGGCTTCGATTTTAAACCCCTGCTACTGGTTCTGGGGATTTCTCTGTCGGCTGCGATCTTCTGCTTGTTTGGGTTTATTGCAGTCGCCCGCTACGACTCCATTAATGAGTACCTCTTTCCATCTGTGTTGTATACCGCGGTCATGTCTCTTGTTTTTCTTAACTATTTTGGTCTGTGGGAAAGCTGGTTATTTTATCTGCACCCGCTGCAGGCCCCGCTTCTGCTATTGAAAAGTGCTTTTAGCCCCCTGAAAAACTGGCAAGTTATTTACGGCCTGCTCTATTCAGCCTTGTCGGTGGGCTTGATTTTTTTATTGAGCCAGAAAATGTTTTATCGCTTCATTATTAAAAAAGAGGGGGTACGCTAACTTGAGAGGCGTAACTGCTCTGAAAGCGCTCGGACCCATCGATGTTCGAAACGTAATCCGCGACCCGCTTTTGCGCTGGATGGTATTTTTACCTCTTTTAATCGGCTTCCTGATACGCTGGGGGGTGCCCGTCCTTTCAACTTATCTTGCGGGTCGATTTCAATTTGATTTGGTGCAGTACTACCACTTGATCATGAGCGCTATCCTGCTGCAATGGCCGATTTTATTCGGAATGATCATCGGTTTTCTACTACTTGATCAACGAGATGATCAAACCATTACAGCGCTGCAGGTAACGCCATTACAATTAACCGGCTATCTTATCTATCGCATTTCCCTGCCGCTGGTCGTCAGTATTATTATAACATTAGTTTCGTTTCCGATCGCCGGTCTGGTTGAGTTAGGATTTCTACCTCTTTTTTCAGCGGCTCTTTTGGCTGCCCCGCTGGCGCCCATTTTTGCGCTCTTTCTTGCTACCTTTGCCGAAAATAAAGTGCAGGGGTTCGCCCTGACCAAGGCAGTCGGTATCGTGCTTTGGCCGCCAATATTTGCTTATTTTATAGATTCCGGCTGGAGACTCGCTTTTGGAATTTTTCCAACTTACTGGCCGATGAAATTCTTCTGGCTCCTCACCTCCGGTGGTGAAAAAATATGGATTTATTTTGTTATTGGAATGTTTTATCAAATCTTGCTTTTATGGGTGCTGCTAAAGAGATTCAATAAAGTAATGCATCAATAATTGTGTGTTCGAGTGTTCAGTGCTAATATCTTGAAGTCCAAAATCAACTTGATAAATACGTAAACACTTTAACACGCTAACACTTCTTTTTTATTCTTGATGAAAATGACGCGCCGCAAAAGGTTCAGGGGAAGGAGGCACTTATACTTTAAATAAAAACCAACTTGTTTTCACCCACAACTATCATTTATCCGGCGGCAAATCGGTTGGAAGGCTGCCCGCAAGTCCTTTGAAAATGGAAATTAAAAATGCCGCCGAGGCCGCAACTGAAAATTGCATAATTGAATTACATCAAAATAATCTTACGATTTATTCCCCCAGCGCCAACTCAATGACCTTTAAAGGAAAATCCGGATTTAAAAAATGATAAAATTTTTATTTGAAAGTTTGCGCCGGGCAGGGAACGGTCGCGACCGTTCCCTACGTTTTTTATTACCTACCGTTTTGTTACTTTGTGCGTGCACCCAACAAAAAGGAAAACAGCCTGACCTGACCAATGCCCACTGGCAGCCGCAGGATAGCGGCATATCTGCTTCTTTTCGCGGCATCAGTGCAGTTGATGAAAACATTGCCTGGGTTAGCGGCACCAACGGCAGCTGTCTGCGAACCGTTGATGGCGGTCTTTCCTGGCAGGCAGCCACGGTAGCCGGCGCCGACAGTCTCGATTTTCGCGATGTGCACGCAGTGGATGAAAACAGAGCTTACCTGATGAGCGCGGGACCCGGAAAACGTTCGCGAATTTACAAGACAATTGACGGCGGCCAGAATTGGCAACTGCAATTTCTGAATACAATCCCTGAAGGCTTTCTGGATGGAATCGCGTTCTGGGATGAAAAAAGCGGCCTCGCCTACGGCGATCCTTTAGAGGGGCATCTTTTTATTCTAAAAACAACGGACGGCGGTACGACCTGGCACCGCATCGCAAATCAAAATATTCCTCGGGTAATAGCAGGTGAATACAGCTTTGCGGCAAGTGGAACCGGTATCGTGGTACTCGGGAAAAATGCCTGGATTAGCACAGGGGGCGCCGCAGCACGCGTGTTTCGATCCACGGATAGGGGGGAAACCTGGACCGCAGTTTCAACTCCGTTTGTAAACGGCGAGTCTGCGGGCATTTTTTCGCTTGCTTTCAGAGATGCTCAGAACGGCATTGCCATTGGTGGAGATTACCGCAAGCCGGATGCCGGGGAAAGCAACCTGGCCAGAACAATGGACGGCGGCCAAACATGGACGCTGGTAAAAAGCCATTCGGTGGCATATCGGTCCTGCGTGCAATACATCCCGGGGACTTTAGCGCTTGTTGCCGTCGGACCGTCTGGCTCGGACATTTCTGTGGACGATGGTCTGACCTGGACAAAATTGGATACGATTGGTTATCACACCTTGAGCTTTGCACCGGGGATGAAAGTCGGCTGGGCCGCTGGCGCCGACGGTCGAATTGCTAAATTTGACCTGAGATAAAGTGAAACTCTTTAGCGATTGACTTTTTGCCGTTGGCTTTAGGCCGTTATCCATAAACTGGTTGCTCAATGAGAGATTTTAGGACTCTGAATATTTGGCATGGTGGAATTGCGATCGTTAAACAAGTTTATCGATTGGCAGAATCCCTTCCTGTTGCAGAAAAATATGGCTT
>SMXC01000307.1 GCA_004356825.1 Caldithrix sp. | reverse complement strand
AGTGTTGTCGCTGACTTCCCTTGTAAAGAGTTGATTTTAAGAAACGAGCTTTTTTTGCATGGATACTTTCATGAAATGATGGAGTATAAAGATTCGTCACTCAGCAGACAAAGCGACTTAATTGCCCGCACAAGAAATAAAATTCAGCAGGAATTAGGTATTTTAGTAGATATATTTGGCGCGCCTGGGAATAATATTAGTGAAGAGACACTTACTGCCCTGCAAAAAAACCGCATAAAAGTTTGGTTTTTCGGGAAAGATGATTCCCGGGGTGGGATAGTTAATCTAAAAAATAAATTAAGATTTGAATTTAGTGATCAAAAGCCCGACCGATTCAGACAACAAAGGGTTTACGGCTCTGCTCTGGTTAGGAAGTATTTCAACGGCATCAGAAAAATTGAACGTGAGTGGCTCAATATGAGAATTCCGGACAACTGTGGTTTTGATGAGCTGGCAGAAAGATATCACCAACTTAAAAACAATAATTTGGTTATTGGTCAGATACACCCTCACCAGTGGAGTAGAAAAGATTTGTCCGGGTTTGTCAAGTTCATCCAATTTATCCAAAATAAAGAAAAGCGTATCATCCTTACCGCTGGTAAGTATGTGAGTATGCAGTACACATCGAAAATTAACTGATAAAGGTGAAGTTGGTCCGTGCAATGAAAGTAATCATGCCAGACATCATGAAGGTTGAATATAACGTACGGGTATTGCAGGAAGCAGAAACCCTGCGCAACGTCGGACATGATGTAGTTGTGGTGGGATTTTCTAATAAATCTAAAAAAAGAAATTTTACAATCAACGATATCCCGATAGTTTCATTTTATTTGCATGACGGCAGAAAAGGGGTATCGAGATTAATCAGATATGTTACTGCCTTCAAGATGATTTTGGGAATCAATTTTTATGTCATTTTTCAAAAAGCAGATGTTTATCACGCCCACAATTTCCATGTTTTACCCGCCTGCTGGTTTTCGGCGTTCATACATGGCGGGAAACTAATTTATGATACTCATGAAACGTGGACGGTTCACAAAAACCGGAAATATCATCCCGAGCACATTTTCGCTTTTATTGTCGAGAAACTTTTTTTGCGTTTTATTACTCGTTTTATCACTGTAAATGAAATGGTGGCCGATTATTATAAGACCAAGTATGATGTAAATAATGCGACCATTTTGTACAACACCAGAAAGATACTTCCTTTAGTAAAAAAAGACTTAATTAGAAAAGATTTAAACCTGCAAAAATCAAAAAAAATCGCGCTTTTCGTCGGCGGTTTCTGGCCAAACGGCAGGGGAATTATGGAGTTGATTCAAAGCTCAGAATTTTTGAATGGCAATATTGCCATTGTGTTAATCGGTTACGGTTCAGAGCAGATGTTGCAGAAAATGAACGATGAAATCGAGAGATATGACGGACAAGATAAAGTCTTCATTTTACCGGGACAACCGCCGGACAAGCTTATGGATTACGTCATGAGCGCCGATATCGGCATGAATCTGATCAAGCGCGAAAGTCAGGCGCAGGATTTCCAGTCGCCGTGGAAACTCTTTGAATATTGCATGAGTGGACTAGCGGTGGTTTCGACAGATCTACCATTTCATCGAAAGGTGTATGGTAAATTCAAAATTGGCGAATTTTGCGATAAAGATAATTCTCCCAAATCGATCGCGACACAAATAAAGCTCCTTTTGAAGGATAGGAAGAGACTGGATCAATTTAAGAAAAATGCTCGAAAAGCAGCTGAGGAAGAATTTAATTGGAAAGTCCAGGAGGAAAAGTTACTAAAGCTTTACACAGAAATAACAACTCATTAGAAATTGAAACGAGTGAAGATGAAAAAAGAGACAACAATTGCACAAATCGGGGTGGGTTACTGGGGACCTAATTTACTACGAAACCTGATTGCGAATGAGGACTGTCAAGTCAAGTGGGTTTCTGATCTTTCAGAAGAACGGCGCCATTTTGTGAAGCGCCTTTATCCGCGCGTGCAGTTGACGGATGATGTGGAGCAGGTCTTTGATGATCCGGATGTGGACGCAGTGATAATTGCGACGCCGGTTGCGACCCATTTTGAAATGGCGATGCAGGCTCTTAAAAAAGGCAAACACATTTTAGTTGAAAAACCGATGGCAAAAACAGTTGCAGAAGTGACGGCAATTGGCGAGCTTGCAAAAAGCAAAAATCTGGTGGCAATGGCCGGGCACACGTTTGTGTATAACTCGGCTGTCAGATATTTAAAAAAACTGATCGATTCCAGAGAATTAGGCGAGATACGTTACATTTATAGTCAGCGTTTAAACCTCGGTCGCATTCGAAATGACGTCGATGCGCTGTGGAACTTTGCACCCCACGATATTAGCATTATTCATTATTTGCTCGGCGACCCTAAGCCGGTTTCCGTTTCAAAGCATGGTATGGATTATGTTCAGCCCGGTATTTTTGACGTTGTTTTTCTCAATATTGAATATCCCAACAAAATTATGGCCAATATCCATGTCAGTTGGCTTGACCCTGACAAAGTTCGCCGATTGATCGTTGTCGGTTCTGAAAAGATGGTAGTTTATGATGATATCGCCGTAAATAAAATTGCTATTTATGACAAGGGGATTGATAAGAAAGCAGTTTTAGGTGAGGGTATGGATTACGATGAACCGGGAGAGTTCAAGTTCAGCCACCGGTCGGGAGATTTGGTGTTCCCGAAAATCGAGTATATCGAACCGTTGAAGACCGAGATTGAACACTTCTTAAGCTGCATCCAGGACGGTACAGAGTGCATCACCGGAGTCGAACATGCAAAAAAAGTTGTGGAGGTGCTGTCAGTATGAGTGAGCCGACAATTTCACAAGTTCAAATAAAGGATGTTGAATTTGGCGAACGAGTCGAGATAGTGGAACCGGTCAATTTGTATGGCTGCAAAATTGGCAACGCAACGAGGATTGGGCCTTTTGTAGAAATTCAAAAGAATGTAACCATAGGCCAGGGCTGTAAGATTCAGTCGCATGCTTTTATTTGTGAATGGGTTACAATCGGAAATGACTGTTTCATTTCTCATGGTGCGATGTTTATAAACGATCCCTTCGCAATTGGCGGTCCGGCCCGCGGTAATAAGGATCTGTGGCGCAGAACTGAAATTGGAAATCACGTCTCCATTGGGACCCATGCGAGCATTCTTCCCGTCACCATTTGTGATGATGTCGTGATTGGAGCTGGTTCTGTCGTAACGAAAGACATTTTGAAGCCAGGGATCTACGCAGGTAATCCGGCAAAGTTAATTCGTGAGTTATCGGGGAAATGATGAATGTACCTTTTGTTGATTTAAAGATCCAATACGCAACTATCAAATCAGAAGTCGATACAGCAATTGCCGACGTTATTTCCGAGACTGCTTTTATCGGCGGTAAGTATGTCAACCGGTTTGCAAAAAATTTCGCAGGTAAGTATGGTATGAAACATTGCATTCCGTGCGCTAACGGTACCGACGCCATTTATATTACTTTGGTGGCTTTAGGAATTGGTCAAGGTGATGAAGTTATCACAGTTGCCAATTCGTGGATCTCTACTTCGGAAACCATCTCACAGGCAGGAGCTAAGCCCGTCTTTGTGGATATCGAGCCGGACTATTATCATATTGACGAGAATCAAATCGAGTCAAAAGTAACAGATAGAACTAAAGCGATTATCCCGGTTCATTTGTACGGCCAACCCGCAAACATAAAAAGAATCGCTGAAATTGCAAGAAAATACAACCTGGTTCTTATCGAAGATTGTGCGCAAGCTCACTTTGCTGAGTTCGATGGCGGCAAAGCAGGAACATTCGGAAACGCCGCCACCTTTAGTTATTATCCGGGTAAGAATCTGGGCGCATACGGGGATGGCGGGGCAATTCTCACCAATGAAGATGAATTGTATGAAAAAGTCCGAATGTACGCAAATCATGGTTCTTTGGTCAAACATCAACATAGAATTGAAGGAATTAACAGCCGGTTGGATGGGTTACAGGCCGCAGTACTCGATGTTAAACTCAAGTACATTCTTGAGTGGAACCGAAGACGATTGGAAAATGCACTCTATCTGAATAAAAAACTGTCAGCGATTGATGAAATTACTATTCCCAAAATCCGGGAGAATGCGGTACATGTTTTTCATCTCTATGTGATTCGCACTGAAAAAAGAGATGAGCTGGCAATCCATTTAAAAGAAAAAGGCATTGACACAGGAGTTCATTATCCGATCGCATTGCCTTTTATGAAAGCTTATGAATACCTGGGACATACAAGGGAAGATTTCCCGGTGGCGCACCATTGCATGGACAGAATTCTTTCACTCCCCATGTTTCCTGAATTGACAAAAGAACAGATGGACTTTATGGTTGAAGAAATAAAAAATTATATCACCCGCAAATAAAACACAATTGCTGAAGGTCTGAAGTAAATAAGAGTCTAAGCTTATGAAGCAAATCTTACAAAATTATAAATCCGGTGAACTTATTCTCGAAGATGTTGCTTGTCCGGTCTGCAAGCCCGGCGGTGTTCTGGTGAAAACCGCCTTTTCTTTCGTCAGTTCCGGAACCGAAAGGATGAAAGTTGAGCAAGCCAAGATGAGTTTGATCGGAAAGGCGAGAGCACGTCCCGACCAGGTACAGAAGTTTCTGCAAAGCGCTAAACAGGAAGGCTTTGTAAAAACATACAAAAAGGCCATGGACCGACTCGATACACCGACCCCTTTAGGTTATAGTTGTTCGGGAAGAGTTGTGGAAGTTGGCCGAAGTATTGATGAGTTTCATGTTGGGGATTTAGTAGCCTGTGCCGGAGCGGGATTCGCCAATCATGCTGAAGTCAATTTTGTGCCGGCGAACCTGTGTTCTAAAATCCCCGAAGGTGTTGATCTCAGAGACGCTGTATTAACCACGGTCGGTTCGATTGCGTTGCAAGGTGTCCGGCAAGGACAGGTTTCACTCGGCGAAAATGTCGCGGTAATCGGCTTGGGCCTAGTAGGGCAAATCGTTGCGCAAATCATCAAAGCTATGAGTTGTAAAGTCATCGGAATTGACTTGGACGACTCAAAATTGAAACTGGCCTCGGACCTTGGTTCTGATTTTGTTTTTAACGGTAAGGAAGAGCTGCTGCTCGAAAAGATTAACAATGCTACATTGGGCGGCGGGATCGATACGGTCATCATTACGGCCGCAACTTCCAGCAATGAAACGATCCTGTTAGCCGGAAATGTTTTACGAGACCGCGGCACGATCGTAATTATTGGCAATGTCAAAATGGATCTGCCGTGGAAGCTTTATTATGAGAAGGAACTCAATGTAGTCTTTTCAAGATCCTATGGTCCGGGCAGGTACGACAAAAACTACGAAGAAAAGGGCATCGACTACCCAATCGGGTACGTCCGCTGGACAGAAAAAAGAAATATGCAAACCATTCTCGAGTTAATTCGCGACGGAAAAATTTACACGCAGAAGTTGATTTCTAAAAGCCTGCCTTTTGCTCAGGCAGTCGAAGGGTACGAGATGCTCGAAGGCGACCGCAGTATCATGAGCATCTTATTCGAGTACAGCGGTCAAGATCTCAATGGCAGGCATGCAGCGAAAGTGGAGTTTCAAAATCGCCCTGCAGGCAGTCAGGAAGATAAATTGGGTGTGTCATTTCTTGGCGCCGGAAAATTTGCCGAAACCATGTTGCTGCCGCATTTAAAAGCAAATCCTGAAGTCCAGCTAAAGGGAGTAATTTCGGGAACTGGCGTGACCGCCGGAAAGGCTGCCAAAAAGTTTGGTTTTGAGGGAGTGGTTGCCGATGCTGAAGAAATTTTCAAAAACCAAAACACCAATGCGATTTTCATTGTCACGCGGCACGATTTGCATGCTCCGAATGTTGTTCGAGGGCTCGAGAGCGGTAAAAATGTTTTTGTCGAAAAACCTCTTGCCCTTACTTATGATGAGCTTGCTCAAATTGTCAAAATTTTTGATGCTGCTGAAGGCGGGCTGATGGTTGGCTACAATCGCCGCTTTTCTCCGCACGCGCTTCACGCAAAAAAGTCTATGAAAAAGGTAAATGGTCCAGTCGAAATCCTCTATCGAATTAACGCCGGGCATTTCCCCGCCGACCACTGGTACCAGGATATGGAGGAGGGAGGAGGCAGGATCATCGGTGAAGTTTGCCACTTTGTTGATTTTGTGCAATTTTTAAGCGATGCCAACCCGGTGCGTGTTTATGCCGAGACAATTTCTGGAAACAAAAGTGCGCTCAACAACGACAATGTGTCTATTATAATAAGACTTTCGGATGGTTCAACAGCCACGATCACATACATCGCGAACGGCGATCCCTCTTTTGAAAAAGAGCGGGTTGAGATTTTTGGCAACAAAATCGTTGTGGTGATCGAGAATTTTTGTCAGACGGTTGTCGCGGCGACTGGAAAAACAAAATCTTTTAAAACACGCGGCATTCAAAAGGGACACCCTGAGGAACTCACCGCTTTTGTCAATGCGATTCGGAGTGACAAACCTCTGCCCATCTCATTTGAAAGTCTTGTCCTGACCACGCTTACGACTTTTAAAATCGTTGATTCTATCCGAACCGGAGCGCCGGTTGAAATCGATTTACAAGCTTTTTTGCAGGAAGCAAGGTCATGAGCCTCAAATCAGCAAAGTGGTACTACCAGCGATTGAAAGCCATGTCTGTTCCGGAGGTTTTGTATCGGTTTAGAACTGTCGCCGTTAATCAGGCTGAGCAGCGTTTTCCTCAATCTTTTAGCATAACTGGTAAACTTGCATTGCCGCGCAAAGAAGCATTTTATTCGCGATTTTTCCGACGACTTGATAATCGTGAAGAAATCGTCCCTGAATATAAGAAGCACTTTGCAAAGGAAAAGAAATCGACGCTTGCGCAAGCCGATGAATTGCTTGCTCATAAGTTCCGCATTTTTGAACGAGAAGATATCCAATTTAATGGAAAAGTCGATTGGCATCGAGATTATAAGACCGGCAGAAACTGGCCAAACCGGTTTCATGCAAGAATCAATGTTTATGATGATTCAATGGGCGGATGCAAATACATTTGGGAGTTGAACCGTCACCAGCACCTTGTGACATTAGCGAAAGCTTTTTACCTGACCAAGGATGAAAAGTACGCTGGGGAAGTATGCCGGCAAATCGAAAGCTGGATTGAGGATAATCCGCCTTTTCAGGGAATTAACTGGTACAGCGCCATGGAGCTTGCCATCAGAATGATTTCCTGGGTTTGGGTTGCTGGATTTATTTGGGATTCAAAATTCTTTAATTCCAAATTTCAGAGTCGATTTTTATCAAGTATTTATTTGCAAGCAAGTTTCATTAACCGGCATTTGTCTAAGTACTCCTCTGCTAATAATCATCTAATCGGAGAAGCCGCCGGTCTCTTTATTGTCGGCACCATTTTCTCTGAGTTTGATGAAGCAACAGAATGGACAGACAAGTCAGCCAAAATTTTAGAACAGGAAGCGCTTCAGCAAATCAACCCGGACGGTTCCCCGGGAGAACAAGCTACTGAATATCTGCTTTTTGTCCTGGATTTTTATTTTCAAGTAATCTGCCTGGCAAAAAGAAACGGGTATCATTTTTCGCAAAAAATGCTGCAGCGGGTTCGCAAGGCTTGTGATTTTTTAGAGCAGCTTGAAGACAGTAGCGGCCATATTCCTCACTTTGGGGACAGTGATGACGGCCGGGCGAGCCATCTTTCGCAAACGTTGTCACACAGGTCTTTTATTTCACTTTCCAACAATCTACTGACGGCCGAGTTGAAGGGTTCTTTGAAATCTAATGACGAAACCTGTTTCTGGCTGCTTGGACTCGAACTGGAGAGAAACAAGAAGTCCGGTTCAATTTCTCGAAAAAGCAAGTCGATTTTATTTGAAACCGGAGGGACCGCGGTTCTAAGAACCGAGAATCGAAAAGTGTCGCTGTATGTCGATTGCGGCCCTTTAGGGTACGGCAGTATGGCGGCGCACGGGCATGCGGACGCATTAAGTTTCGTCCTGACAATTGATGGCCAGCCGATATTTGTCGATCCTGGAACTTATCTTTATCATAGCGCTGCTGAGTGGCGGAACTACTTTCGCGGCACCAGCGCGCATAACACCATTCGCATCGATAGCCAGGATCAGGCTGTCGCCGCCGGAACATTTATCTGGTCTAAACATTTTGACTGCCGCGTCCTTTCTTTTGAAAGCAATGATATAACTGATAAACTGGTTGCAGAGCACGACGGCTACCTTAGTTTGAAGGATCCGGTCAATCATCGCAGAACAGTTCGATTTAATAAAAGCCAGAGTGCTATCCAGATAGAAGATTTGATTGACTGTAAAAGTGAACATTTGGTGGAGCAATATTTCCATCTCGCACCTGAATGTGAAGTGACCAGGGCGGAGGATAACGTCTGGTTAATAAAAAGAGGAGTTATTGAAATTAAACTGACTTGTCCTCAGGATTTTAAAACTGAGGTTCATCGCGGTGAAAACGAGCCACCTCTTGGCTGGTACTCGAAAAGATTTGGGCACAAGCAGCCGACAAGCGTTTTGAAGCAACATCGTAAAATAACCGGAACAACCGTTTTTATAAGTAAAATACAAATTCAAACTATGGAGAAAAATTAAATGAAGTTAGCGGTTTTTGGATTAGGATACGTCGGTTCTGTTTCTGCCGCTTGCTTTTGCAATCTCGGACACGAAGTCATCGGCATCGACGTCAATCCTGTCAAAGTGCAAATGATCAATGACGGCAAAAGCCCGGTCATTGAACCGGGGCTGACGGATTTGATTTCAAGGTTTGTTCAAGAAGGGAGGCTGAGAGCAACCTCAAACATTGAGGAGGCAGTTGCTTTTGCGGATGTTTCTTTGGTATGTGTGGGTACGCCGAGTCTTCCGAACGGCCAGCTCAATGTCGAGCATGTCGTCGCCGTTTTTGGACAAATCGGCGAGCAGCTTAAGAGAACGCAAAAATACCATGTTGTGGCTTTGCGGAGTACCATGCTGCCGGATGCATACCTGGAGCAGGTGATACCTGAATTGATCAAAGCGGCAGATGCGGATCAAAGTGAAAAATTTGGGATCTGCGCTTTCCCGGAGTTTCTTAGGGAAGGCACGGCAATTAAAGATTTCTTTGACCCGCCAAAAATTGTTATCGGAGAAATAGATAAAAAGTCCGGTGATTTGTTGGAAGAGTTGAACCGGGGAATCGAGGCGCCGCTGTTTCGCTGCGAATTACAGACCGCCTGTATGGTTAAATATGTCGATAATGCCTTTCACGCCCTGAAAGTGGATTTTGCCAATGAAATCGCACGCATCTGCAAGCCGATGGCAATCGACAGCTATAAAGTGATGGAAATTTTTTGCAGCGATGAGAAGCTCAACATCTCGCCGGCTTATTTGAAACCCGGGTTTGCTTTTGGCGGTTCGTGTCTGCCGAAAGATGTCCGTGCGCTGACTCATAAGGCAAAACATCTCGATGTAGAAGTGCCGGTTTTAAGTAATCTGCTGAGGAGCAATGAAATTCACTATCAGCAGCTCATTGACACTCTGGTGACCCTGAATAAGAAAAAGCTCGGATTTCTCGGGCTAAGTTTCAAAGAAGACACGGATGATTTGCGGGAAAGTCCGATTGTTCTAGTCATTGAAAGTATGTTGGGCAAAGGATTCTCTGTTTCAATATTTGATGAAAACGTCAAGCTGGCGAATTTGATTGGCGCCAACAAAACCTACATTCAAAACGAAATTCCGCATATTTCAAAATTAATCAGGGATTCGGTAGAGACTGTCATCAGCGAATCTGATGTGGTCATTGTTTCTCAAAAGCATCCGAAGTTTTCGCAAGTTACCAAATCGCTCACAAACGAAGGGCTTGTGATAGATCTGGTTAACGCGGTTCAGAATTCAGGCCCAAACAATCAATATAAACGATTCTGCTGATGGCATCGAATCAACAAAAAAACAGAGTTCTGATCATTGTTCAAAACCTGCCCGTACCGTTCGACAGGCGGGTTTGGCTTGAAGCGCAGACTTTAACAGAGGCGGGCTATTCGGTTTCGGTGATTTCACCAAAAGGCAAGAGGGATTCAAAGTACGAGTTTCTTGAAGGCGTCCATATTTATCGCTACCGGGTTCCGGTAGATGCGGAAGGATTACCGGGCTATTTATTTGAATTTGCCTACTGCTGGCTTATGACAGCTTATTTATCACTTAAAGTTGTTTTTAAGCATGGGTTTGACATTATACATGCCTGCAACCCGCCAGAGACTTATTTTCTGCTTGCCAGGGTTTATAAATTGCTTGGTAAGAAATTCGTTTTCGATCACCATGATCTCTCCCCTGAAATGTATCTGGCGAAATACCCTGAAAAGAAGGGTGGTCTGGTCTACCGGATTTTGCTGTTCCTGGAACGCCAAACCATGAAAACCGCTGATGTGGTTGTAACAACCAATGAATCCCACCGTGAGATTGCCATGAAGCGCGGCGGCGTGCCTAAGGATCGAATTTTTGTCGTCCGCACCGGCCCGGATTTTGAGCGGTTGCAGATGAAACCAGAAATGCCGGAACTCAGGAACGGTAAGAAACATCTGGTCTGCTATCTGGGAGAAATGTGCTCGCAGGACGGGGTGGATTATTTGCTCGAATCGATTCACTACATGATAAACGATCTGGGTGGCAACGATACACATTTCGTAATGATAGGTGGCGGACCGGCCTTACAAATGTTGAAGGAAAAGAGCGCTGAAATGGGGCTGGAGGCACATGCTAAATTTACCGGCCGTGTTTCCGATGAAGTCCTGTGCGAATATCTTTCAAACGCCGACGTCTGCGTCGATCCGGATCCCTGGACGGAGTGGTCGGATAAATCGACTATGAACAAGATTATGGAGTATATGGCCTTTAAGAAACCGATCGTTGCATTTGATTTAAAAGAAAACAGGTTTTCCGCAAAAGAGGCTGCTGTTTACATTGAACCTAACGACATTAAAAAATTCGCCGAAAATATCCTGCGACTACTCAACGATAAAAAACACCGAAAATCCATGGGGGAGTACGGTTTCGAGCGTGTTCGAAATAACCTTTTATGGAAGTACTCGAAACCCGTGCTGTTAGAAGCCTATCGCTCACTTTTTAAATAATGTCAGACCTCAAAACTCCGTTCGATCCTACCAAAGAAAAGTTAAGCAATCAACCCAGAAACATTTTGAAATACTTTTTTCCAATTTTTCGATTTAGAGAGTTTTTCTCGAATAGAAGAGATTCGCTGGTCGGAAAATCCATAGTCTCCATAATCGATCAGATTGCTTTAAGCGCAACCAATTTTGGGGTGGGGGTCATTCTCTTAAAGACGATTAGTCTCGGAGATTACGGCCGCTATACCTTTTTTTTTAGTTTGTTGATGTTAATCGTAGCAACCCATGGCGCGATAATCGTTTCGCCCATGAATGTTTTGGTTGCAGGCAAAAAGACCAAGCAGACCCGTGATGAATATATAACCGCCTTGCTCGCGGTACAGTTTTTAGTTTACGTGCCCTTTGTGATTCTGGGGGCGGCGATGGTTTTCTTTTCGCAATTTATTGAGAGCCTGCGTTTCGAGTACGTGTCCATGGGCGCCCTGTTGCTGGCCTGTCTCGGGACTGTTTTTCGGGAATTTTTTAAGCCGGTTTTTTATAACCGGCCTAAAGCCGAATATATTCTCTGGATCGACCTGATTTATGTTGGCGTCTACTTAAGCCTGTTTTTCAGCGCGATCTTTTTTGGCAGAATTCAATGGGAGTTCGTTTATATTTATATGTTTATCGCGGCAGCGCTTTCGGGGTTGCTCGGTGTCGTCTATTTGAAGCGTTCCGGTTATTTGTCTAAGTTAAAAAATATAAGAGGGTCTCTGGTCGAGAACCTCCAACATAGCAGATGGATTTTGCCGAGTGTCATCATTTCCAATCTCTCCAATTACAGCTTTATGTATTTATTGATTTTTCTGCTGGGCGATGAAGAAGCCGGTCTGGCATTCGGCACCAGACTCACTGTCATGCCATTGCTTCTGTTCATGCTCTCCTGGGTCAAGGTTGCCGTGCCGCACGGGTCGAAACTCCGCGAAACTCAGCAGTATCGCTCGCTTAATACCATGCTTGTCAAATCCACTGCAATTTTTGTGAGCGGAATCACCGTGTACGGATTAGCTGTTTACTTTTTTAGAGTTGAGATCTCAAATTTTCTTTTTGCGGAGAAACTGGGGAGCGAAATTGCTTTAATAGTGTTGTGGCTATTTTATTCGGCGGTTGCTGTTTTTAGAAGAAATACGACGATTGGACTGCAAATTTTAAAGGAGTTTAAACTGTTGTTTTATCTGAATTTGATTTTTACTTCAATTGGATTGGTTGTTGGGTTCGCTTTAGTTAAATCTCTGGGGATTACCGGCAGTATTCTCGCCATGATTTTGACCGAAAGCACTTTAGCTATTTCATCCGGATTTTTTTATTCCCGAAAAGTTAGAATTTTGGCCAGGCAAAACATCAAGCCGATTGAAGACGCTTTTCCCAATGGTGTCGCGTAGGTGCAATGAATTATTCCCGTTCTACTCTGAGGTTTTGTGGAGGATTTGGGGGTTGTTTATCGGCGCCAGAACCACTAGAGCCTTCGGTCACTAGCGGATGAGGATAAATATAGGGTGTGTATCCCGGCCTTGGCTTTAGGAAAAAGTCCCTGTCTTTTTTGATGACTTGTTCGCTGCCTCTCCAAAAAGTAACGTCTGCTTCTTTTCCTATATGGGTGTTATTCCAGATGTAAAGATCACGAATTTGATCTTTACACGGATAGCAGTCGTTTCCGCCATCGTTCCATAGTTTGATTGCGTCATCTACGCCTTTGAGAAAACTGTTATTAAATATGACGCCATCCCCGCCTCTGATGCCGATGCCGGACCAACGATCTACTGAATTGCTAATAGAGTTTTCGTAAATCTCGTAACTGCGGGTCCCCCGTGGCCATGACGAAACCAGGCCATGAGCATCGATAGCGGCCGCATCCTCCCTGTTGTCTTCTATTTGATTGTGGCGAAAAACGTACCTGGCGCCATTGTTGGAGGCAATCGTGTGACGACATCCTTTGAAATAGTTGTCTTCGACAAAGACGGCGTTTTCCGTGCCTAAATCAAGACTTCGCTGCCAGCTCGCATCCGCATCTCCGATTATCTCAAGGCCATAACCCAAGCCCCGTTTGTAATTATCGATAAACCGACAATGATCAACAACGCCACGGGCGTTGCCTCTAACTTGAATTCCTGCCCAATCAAATTTTTTAAAAGAACAATTGTAAACACGGAAGTTTTCGCAATTCTTGTCAAGGTTTATCCCTCTGTCTTTTGTACCGTCATCCACACCGATAAAAGTTATCCCGGTTATTATGATACGCTCCCTATTGGCACAATCTACCTGAAACATATGCTTGCTTGAACCATCTGTCTTTTTGAGAATTGTTTGGTCAATCCCAGCTCCCATAATGGTAATGCCAGCATCTATCTGAACGGTTCCAGAAAGTAAAAATTGACCCGCCGGAATCTTTACTGTGTCCCCCTTGCTTGTAGCGTTGACAGCGGTTTGAATGTCTTGCCGGGAGCCACTGGTTGCAGTAATGATTTTAGCAAATGCATTTGGCGATAAAAGGGCAAGAATAATGATTAAAGATGCAGTTCTGCAATTACTACGCATGAGATACCTTAAAATTAGTTCGTTTTTTCTCGGTAGATCACTTGTTTTATGCCGCCCACTTTTTCATTAAAAGACCACTTGATTAATTATCGTTCGATGTGACATTTACATTTTTAGGTGCAGTTGGAGGTGAAGTATCCGTCACATTTGATATGGAAAAGGTCCAAACTTTTAAAAGGTGATCGGATGTCCTTTTAGCTTGAAATCGCAGGTTTCCTGTACTTCTAAGGTGCCAATCATCATAAATAATATACTCAAAAGAACCCGATTCAGGGTAATTAAAACTGCGCCATGTTTTCCCCGAGTCCGTACTAACCCTAAGTGTACTATTGAATAATTTGAACAAAGTT
>SMXC01000306.1 GCA_004356825.1 Caldithrix sp. | reverse complement strand
CTTGTTGAATTTGTTTTCCGATCCCTTTTGTCCACTTTTCAAAGCTGCTTGGTATTCCGCATAATTATCAGGGCGAATGGCGTTGAATTTTTCGTAGGCTTTACCCAGCATCTCCGGGTCGATGGCGACCTCTTTTTCCAGCGGCTCGTCTTCTTTCACCGTAAAGTTGTAACGGTCAAAGATGTCAAGAATACCGTTGCCGATATCGCCCTCTTTTGTTTTCACCGTGTTGGAAAAGAGCTCGTTGGGGATATTGATGTCCGTATGTACCCAATCATAATTGCCGATGGGGTCAAAGAGCCCGCCGTTTAAAAAAGGAATTTTAGATTTAAAATGCTCATTCCAGTGATCTATATCTGATTTATCTCTCGCTAATGCGTCATAAAATAACGGTTCCAATACTTTATTAAAAAAATTATCATATGGTAAAATCTCTTTATCAAAGAGGTCTCTTAAAAATCTTTTTGATCCCGTGCCCCACTCTTTATCGCGTTCGACCCCAAACCATCCTTTCTTCTGCAAGAAATACAGGAAGACGATTTGGCCGAGCAGTTTCTTGGCGAAGTTTACCGTGTCCACGCCCTTGGCTGCAAAATCGGCACGTACTTTGGCGTCGCTTGCAACAAATTTGTCTAATTCCTCCTTAGTGCGGATAAACAGATCGCGGTATTTGAGGAAAAATTCTTTGCTGACGGTTTCGATGTCAAAGGCGTTTTCAATTTGCTCCAAGGTGGGATTGTGCTCATCGTCGGCAACGATAGGCATTAGTCGGCTCTGGGCGGTGTGGCTGGCTTCGTTGCTACCCACCAGAAAAGACCAGCGTCTGGCCGGAGTAAACTCTTCTTTGACTTTTATCTTGCCTGTTTTGCTTTCCTCAAAACGGTAGTCCATTTTGACCAGCGAAAATCGCCAGTCCTCTTCACCCGGAGAAACAAATGCTACCAGGGCGGCATCTTTCAATTCTCCACCACGACTGCCGTTCAAATACCAGGCGATGAAATTGCGCTGCATGGTGCGGGCGCGTTCAAGCGACGTTTCTTTTTTCAGTTGCACAAACAGGATGTCAATGTGATGCTCGCCATCTGAATATTTGCCAATTCGCTCTAAGGATGAAATGGTGGGTTTATAAGCATCGGGAATATAAATCCCCTGGTACGTGAAAGAGGCATCTTCAATTTGATTGAGGAGATTTTTAACAAAGCTGGTGAATCTACTTTTTTCAAAAGGGCTTTCAAAAGTTTCTTTAATGATCTTTCGCGCTTGATGTTTGTCCATTTTACTTCCCTGTTAAATACATTGATAAAATCACTTCCCGTTTGCCAAAAGAACGCGGATTCTGTTCCGCATAATGCTCTTGTAAAAAGCGTGCAGGAACATGGCTTTGCAGTGTTCCCAGTACTTTAAATGGGTTAAGGAGATCCTGCTTGAGTGCGTTCAACGCCTTCAGGGTTTCTTTGGCTGTTTGTTTCGGTAATCCGCCTTCCTCCAACTGGACGATGACTTGTTTGAGATAGTGCTCCTGATCATCCGTGAACTGTCGGGTCTTCTTCACGGTAGCTTTGAGAATTTTGAGCATTTGCGCTGCGCTGTCCCGTCCCCGCCTTCTTTGAGGTTCTGCCATTTCTTCGGTGGTGGCAAAAATGAAGGCTTCCTTGTTTTTATCTAAAAGGTCGTAAAACTTCTCCGGCAATTTTTGTTTATTATCATCAACGGTACTTTCGAGGATACTTGCCGCGGTCATGAAATCAAGTTCCTGAGCAGCCGAGCTGTGGTCAGCCATGAAAAATTTCTGTAGTTTACCCCGTATGAAATAGGTAACACAGGCATCATGCCTGTGGCTTTCCGCCTCAGAGCCAATCTCAGGCTGGGAAGCCTGTGAAACTTTAGGATTGTCTTCAATATACTTCCTTATTTTTTCAAATTGAATAGGGCTGCGAATAATATGATCAAAAGATTCAGGCATCCACAATTTTCCTTTTCGACCCAGAATTTTATTAATCTCGTTCGATGTGAATGATTTCCACGAGTGAGTGATTTGTGATAATGTCCAGTTTTCTTTTGGGATCACAATTCCATGCACATGATTTGGCATAACAACATGCTTGTCTAAATCATAACGGTCGCCATCAAAGTGTTTGAGCGCCGCCTCTACAATTCTCTTGCATTCGGGTTTTGCCAATACACAGGAACCATAGCCAGTATCCAGTAACTCATCATATCGTTTAGAGAAAAGGCGGTAATATTCGATTCGTCTCGGTTGATTCAGTTTTTTCACCTCAGAAGGATCGGAGATTTTGTTGGCTTTAAGCCACTGTTCTCTTTCCCTTTCGATTTCTTCAGCAACTTGTTTTGGAATGGAATCATACAACCTAAACGTGACGAAATAAGCAGTTCCTTTCTGCTGCCAATGCGGCAAAGTTCTTAGTTTTTTTTCAATGGGGGCATTGGGGTCAAAATACATAAATGCATCACAGGCATCCTGCCTGTGTTCAGCCTCAGGCTGAGAAGCCTGAGTTACACTTTTCAGACTGGAAGCCTGAGCTACTTTTGCCGTACGGGCTTTTTTCGGCAAGCGCTTGATTTTTTCAAACAGATCAGGGTTTTTGTCCCGAACTTCTTTAATGACATGCAAGTACTTCAGTTCACTCGCCTCCGCTTCATCATCGCCTTCCAGCGTTTTCTTTGAAGTCAAGCGGTCGAACAGCTCGTGGGAGCCGATGGGCTCACCTTCGGTTAAAAGTTCCGCATCTCCGCCAAGCAGGGTTAAAAAGGCATTGATTTTCGCTTCAGCCGCTTCTTTCAGCTTGATCTGGTCATTGGATTGTTTCGTAGGGAAAAAATTGAAAGTATGGATGACATCAAACGGTGTATCAACCCGGTTAATGCGGCCCACTCTCTGCATCATTCGGGTCGGATTCCAGGGGATGTCGTAATTGATCACTACATTGGCACGATGCAGGTTCACGCCTTCCGACAGAACTTCGGTAGAGACAAGTATGCGATAATCTTCTTTAGGATGGCGGGCTCGGGCGTCAAAGTTTGCAAGCACTTTATCACGGATAGATTCGCCTGAATCGCCGGTAAATAACAGTACTTTGCCAGGATATTCTTTATCTACATTCTTGAACAGATAGTTGGCAGTTTCCTTTGATTCGGTAAAGATGATGAGATGATTTCTTTTTAAGACATTATTTTTTGATAGCTCATTTACAAATTTCAGGAGTTTCGGGTCACGTTTAACGTTCTGCCAAAGTTTTTTGACTTCCATCAAGATAGCACGATCATGCTCCAAGTCTTTTTTGAGTTCTTCTCGAAAGTCTTGGCTCTTATATTTTTCCGCCTTGCCTTCATCTATCAATCGCTGAACTGCCGTATCATCGTCGTTTTCAAGAAGTTCAAATATCTTGTGGGTGTGCTTCTTACTGACATACACATAGCCATTGCCCAGTTCTTTTATGAACATCTCGTAGGAATGCAGGAATCTGTCAACTGAATTTCTAAAGGCAAAGAAACTGCTTTCCAGGCGTTTGACGAGCAGTATTTTCATAAAACGGCCCATGTTCCGCTGGGATTGCTTTTCAAGCTGATCAATTTTGCCGTCATAGTAAAGCATGGGCATGTAGCGCGCGTATCTGAATTGATTGGCAATAAGGTCGATGGTCTGGTTGAAGATATCGTCTTCTTCATCATTGAGTTCGTAGAATAGCGGCTCTGGTTTTTTTACCTCCGGGAATTTGAGGCCCTGCTCTTTTATGTCTTTGCTAAAATATTTTTCTATTTCAGACCTGGTACGGCGTACCATTAAATATTTCAGAATCTTATCGCGTATTTCTCGTGAATTTTCTTTTACAGTATCTATGTATTCATGATAGTCTTTCTGTCTGTCCAGATTTTTAAGTCTTTTGTCCAAGCCGTTAAAGAATGCTTCCAGGTCTGGCAGATTGGGAATGGTACTTTTTTTGGCTTTCTGAAACAGCTTCAGCAGACTTAGAATATCTTTGGGGGTGTTGTTGTAAGGCGTTGCCGTTACCAGGACAACCCTTTTACCGCGACATATTTCTGCCAGTTGCTCATAGGAAATTGTTGTTTCATTTCGAAAACGGTGTGCTTCATCGATGATAATGTTTGTGTATTTGTCTAGTCCCCTATCCAGCAGTTTATCCAGTTTGCCGAGTGATTCAAAATCAGCCGGAACCCGAAAGTCTGAAAATACATTAGGCCATGAACCGGGATTTGATCTTTCCAAAAGCACCGGCGGGGCGATAATAAGTGTTCTGCCGTCCAGCTGACCTGCCAGCATTGCCGAGATGTAGGTTTTCCCCAGCCCCACAACGTCGGAGATAAAAACGCCGCCATATTCCAGAAGTATCTTTTTGGCGTTTAAGACTGCCTGCTCCTGATATTCAAGTTTTTTAAACTCCTGCGGCAGATATTTAATGAATACCTCATCTGCCTGGCTGAGCTCATCTTTGAAATATTCGTAGAGAAACTTAAGGTATAGCTGATAAGGCGTGATATTGAGAGTCAACCATGTCTTGTCCTGAATGGTCTGAACATATTTTTCGCTGACATCTACTGCATTTTTCCATAATTCCTCAAATTTATTTTTCGCAAAATCATAGTCGCTTCTGTTTTTAAGTTCCACGTTAAATTCAAGATTGTCGACCAGTCCGGCTTGTGTGAAATTACTGGAGCCTGTGATAACGCGACCAGTATCTCTGTCTCCTTCCTTAAACGTCATAATGTAAAGTTTGGCGTGAATATTTTGGGAAGGGTAGGCTTTTACTTCCAGTTTATTGTTTTTAATCCATTCGATAAACTTAACAACACCTTCTTCGACTTCCCGTTTATCTTCTGAATTCTCCATCTCCTGTTCAACAAGCCCTTCGTATGCCTGCTTTGTTTCCGCATGGGAAAACTCAAGTGTCTGTTGCTGGTCGTTTTTGGCTTCGGTTAGCAGGTCGTATGTCTGTTTGCCGGTGCCGATACCAATCAGAATTCTAATTTTCTCGGTATTTTCCAGAGACTTATAAATGGCATGGAAGCCACTCGTGTAGAAGTAGCCAACAAGGCAGTCAAACAGTTTGGTGTCTTTGATTAGTGCTTGAAACCTTGATTTGAGGTTTTTCTGTTCTTCGTTGGTGATAAAGGTTAAATCTGTGTGTGACACGTGTTCTATTCCTCAATCGCACAATTTTTTAATAGCTACCGGAATTTTTTTTGGGTGGTCG
>SMXC01000019.1 GCA_004356825.1 Caldithrix sp. | reverse complement strand
GTTGCTCACTGAATTTAATTTCATCCGAACCCACCGATCTTACCTGGTCAATTTAGACCATATTAAAGAATACCACCGAAGCCACGGCAGCGAAGGCGACGGCGAAGGCGGATGCCTGGTGGCAGCAAACAATTTGAAGATACCGGTTTCTCGAGACAAACGGAAGTTGGTTTTGGAGAGGATTGGTAGGCCTTTTTAATGAGTCAATTTTATGCCGATAGGATTTTCTTTCGGCTGAGTGGACCACACACCTTTAGACTCCGGTCCCGGAATGACGACAAGAAAACCAAAAGGAAGCTCATTAATCTGCGTTTGACGTAGAAAGGACCGACCCTTTACACCCATTACTGGAAGAATGTTTTAACGCTCCGGGAGTTCATTTGATTGACTGCCAGATTATGCTGATCATGATATAATGCTAAAGCAAGAGATTAAGGAGAGGCGTGAATTGGCGTGGTTTTAAAGGGAGCAGCTTCCATTTTACTTAATAACCCGTTAGGCCCCCATGGATGTAACTTTCTTAATTAGAAAGAAATCCGAATAAATGAAAACGGAAGATGCGATAGAAAAATTATCAGTTTTAATCCAAAAAACGGATTTTTCTGCCGTCAGTTTTCCTCGTCATATTGAACTTGATGATCAAGCACTAATTCAAGTATTAACTGATTACATTAAAAAATATCTATCTGAAAGCTCTATGTATCACCCGATTGTTAGTATTGCACATAATTACTTTGAATTGGACATATCAACCCTTCCTCTTTATCCGGTATTTCAGTTAAAAGCTTTAGCAATTGTACTCTATCATTTGAACATATTAGATGAGCGGGTGGCAAATGGATTCAAAAGGAATCTTGCCAGATATAGAAAATATCCTAATGTGATGTTTGAATTGGAGGTAGGCTTTTTATTAAAGAAAAATGATCCGGAGTTAGAGTTTTATGAAGTAGAAAATCCGGACAAAGAATCTGTTCCTGATTATCTGGGAAAAGCTGTTAGTGGTAAAAAAGTCTGGGTGGATGCTTTTGTTAGGGAAAGGGAAAAGAGCTTTTTTGACTACTTTGAGTTAGATCAGAATCATGCTCCCATTCCCAAATCGGGTGAGGAGATTTCTGAGATAATGAAAGACTTTGTAAGAACCACAAGTAAAACTATTGCGCGAAAGAAAAAACCTACGGTGGCCGATGATGAAGTTTTCGTCGGTGCCGCAAGAATTAGGGATGGATATTCCAGTCAGAGTCTTAATTATCAGGCCCTGGTGAATGATCTGCCTCCGAATAATGTTATTGCTATATTTAGCGGGCCAATGGGCTTTCTTGCAGGTGAGCAAAAAGCAGTCGATAATATTAAGCTTTATTTTAACCATAATCATAGTTTAAGTGATGATGAAATTAAGTATATTCGCTCTTTATTTTGTGAGGATAGAAGAAACGATTTGGCCTGACCAGGCCTCCACACGACGCCAAAAAGCGGCGCGAGTGAGGCTGGACGTTGATGTATGACACCCCTGCGGGGTTAATTCGAGCACAGAATGTGAGGAGATAAAAATGCTGGAAAATTTTCCTTTGATGATTCCTGGGGCGACAACCAATGATGGTGAGCTTGAAGTATTCGCTCCGTTCGATCGTTCTTTGATCGCTACCGCCGCCGCCGCAGATAGTAAGGCAGTTGAAAAAGCCTTGGAGACGGCCAGCCGCCTGTTCCGAGATCGCGGCGCCTGGTTGAAACCCTGCCAACGTATTGCAATACTCGACAAAGCTGCTGCGATTATGACGGAGCGCGCTGATGAATTGGCGGTCGAAGCAGCCCGCGAGGGAGGCAAACCGCTGATTGACTCAAAGGTGGAAGTCACGAGGGCGATTGATGGTGTCAAAAATTGCATAGAAGTATTGCGTACGGAGGGGGGTCAGGAAATTCCTATGAACCTGAATCCCGCCTCAGCCGGTCGGGTTGCCTTCACACGCAAACAGCCGATCGGTGTCGTCGTAGCGGTCAGCGCCTTTAATCATCCCCTGAATCTAATTGTGCACCAGGTCGGTCCCGCTGTAGCTACGGGATGCCCGGTAATAATAAAGCCGGCAGAGGATACGCCTCTATCGTGTTTCCGGTTTGTAAATATTCTGCGGGAAGCCGGATTACCGGAAGAGTGGTGCCAGTCGTTAGTCGTAAAAGATTTAGATGTGGCCACCCAGCTCGTATCCGATCCCAGGGTTAGTTTTTTTTCTTTTATCGGCAGCGCCCGGGTCGGCTGGATGTTACGCTCCAAATTGGCGCCGGGAACCCGATGTGCTCTTGAGCATGGAGGCGTCGCACCGGTTATTGTGGCAGCAGATGCGGATTTGGATAATGCCCTGCCCTTACTTGCCAAAGGGGGTTTCTATCATGCCGGTCAGGTTTGTGTTTCAGTGCAAAGAATATTTGCTCATGAATCAGTCGTAAAAGAGTTGGTAGAGCGCCTTGCCGATGCCGCAAAAGCACTGAAGATTGGCGATCCAACTCTTGCCGATACGGAAGTAGGACCCCTCATCCGACCAGCCGAAGTAAATCGGGTTGAGGAGTGGGTGAATGAAGCAGTCGATGCGGGGGCCGACTTAATAGCCGGTGGCAGGAGAATATCTGACACCTGCTATGAGTGCACGGTTTTACTCAATCCACCGAGTGAGGTAAAAGTTAGTCAAATGGAGGTCTTTGGTCCGGTGATTTGTGTATACACATATAGTGATATCGATCAAGCGATCGCTCAAGCCAATGCCATTCCCTATGCTTTTCAAGCTGCTGTTTTCACTCGCGATATTGATACTGCCTTGCGAGTTTCTACTCGTTTAGATGCCTCGGCAGTGATGGTCAATGATCATTCTGCCTTCAGGGTTGATTGGATGCCATTCGCTGGTCTCAAACAATCCGGGCTCGCGGTGGGAGGGATTCCATTTACCATGCATGATATGCAGATAGAAAAGATGACGGTATGGCGATCCGGGGAGCTTTAACCTGAATTTAGTATACAGTAGTTTTTAATCGTACCCTGGGAAATCTTAGGATTATCGAATAAAAGGAGGCAAGAAAAACATGCGCAGGTATTTTACTCTTGGTAGTGTCTTTATTGTGTTACTTAATGGAGTCATTGCAGCTTTCTACCCGCCCGTACTCTGGTCAATGGTTGTCTTTACGCCGCTTCTCATGCTCGGTTTTTACGATCTTTTGCAAAAAAAACACGCTGTTTTGAGAAACTTTCCTCTTATTGGCCATTTTAGATATATTGCCGAGGCCATTCGGCCGGAGATTTCACAGTACTTTATTGAATCGGATACAAATGGAGTCCCCTTCAATCGCGAACAACGTTCGATCGTTTATCAGCGGGCCAAAAAAGTGCGTGATACGGTTCCTTTTGGAACTAAAAAAGATGTTTATGAAGTGGGCTATGAATGGGTCAATCACTCTATAAAACCAATGCACCTGGAACCGAAGGATCTGCGGGCGGTGGTAGGTGAGTCGAATTGTAAACAGCCATACAGCGCCAGCCGCCTGAACATATCGGCCATGAGTTTTGGGTCTTTGAGCAAGAACGCCGTCATTGCTCTCAATCAAGGAGCGAAGATAGGAAATTTCGCCCATAATACCGGTGAAGGCGGGATTAGCCCCTACCATCTGCAAGGGGACGGCGATCTGATCTGGCAAATCGGTACGGGTTACTTTGGCTGCCGTACCCGGGACGGAAAATTTTGTCCGGAGACATTTACCGATCGAGTCAATTTGCCGAGTGTCAAAATGATAGAGGTCAAACTTTCCCAGGGCGCGAAGCCTGGACACGGGGGTATTTTGCCGGCGGCTAAGTTAACAAAAGAAATCGCTGAAATTCGCGGTGTGCCCATGGGTAAAGATGTCTTGTCTCCGCCGGCGCACTCGGTTTTCTCCACCCCTGTCGAGTTACTCGAGTTTGTAGCCAGGCTGCGGGAACTCTCGGACGGCAAGCCTGTTGGCTTCAAGTTATGCGTCGGCAAACGCCGTGAATTTCTGGCCATTTGCAAGGCGATGGTGAAAACGAATATCACTCCCGATTTCATAAGTGTGGACGGCGGTGAAGGCGGTACGGGAGCAGCGCCTCCTGAGTTTGCCGATCACATCGGAGCGCCGCTGGTTGAGAGTTTGATCTTTGTTCACAATGCGCTCACCGGTTTTTCTCTCCGGAGAAAGGTCCGTGTTATTGCCAGCGGAAAAGTAACAACAGGCTTTGGGATGGTAAAATGTTTGGCTTTAGGTGCGGATATGTGCAACTCAGCAAGAGGCATGATGATGGCACTTGGCTGCATCCAGGCCTTAAGATGTAATTCCAACCATTGCCCGGTTGGGGTGACAACGCATAATCCACAGTTGGTCGCCGGCCTCGTTCCTGAAGATAAAGACAAAAAAGTCGCTAACTTTCAGCAAGAACTGGTAAAGAGCGTTTGTGAGATCATGGGCGCAATGGGGATTGCAGACCCGGACCATTTGCACCCCTGGCATATTATACGACGTACAAGTCCAACTGAAATTAAACATTACGGGGAGATATATGAATTCTTAAAGGATGGAGATTTGCTTAAGGAAAACCTTCCTACTTCCTATGAAAGAGCCTGCCGTGCAGCATCTGCAGACACTTTTGAACACGCGACTGCCTAACTTGGACAAAACCGGAAATCCCAACAAACTCAAACAGCAAATCCCAACAGACAAAACAATAGCGACGATCAAGTGACCTTGTCTTTGTTTGAGATCTTCGAAAATTGGGCATTGGATTTTATTTGTTAGGGGGCTTTTTACAAACACACAATCTGTAACCCTTCATTTCCAAAAACAACCTCTTACTAAGCCAATCCTGCCAACCATCCTTTTTACCGCATAACTTCTTCATTATCCAAGTATATAGCTAAGACCCTCTCGTAAGTCACCTTTTTTTTAACTAAAGCAACCTCCCGGAGGTGTCACATGAAATCCGGGAGGTTAAAATGGGGCCTAATTTTGCAGGAAAAATGGAAAATCGATTATTGAGTCTGACTGTCGTTTCAGTTTAGTAACCGTCCTTAATGTTTTGCAGCAAAAAATGAGGC
>SMXC01000305.1 GCA_004356825.1 Caldithrix sp. | reverse complement strand
GTACTGCAGCCCATCCAGGTTGCCACCAGCAATAGCGTGATTAATAAATTAAAACCTCGCTTTCCTGTTTTCATTTTAAAACCCTCATTTCTTAAGTAAATGATTGTCTCATCCTCCGTTTAACCTGTGCTAAAACCGGAACGCGAAACCTCCCGTCAATTCATAGCCGGTGACATCTGCTTTGGTGTCCTTACCGGTGTTGAAGCTTCCGGTCGAATAGATAAAGGTTGGATCGAATGTAAAATGCTGCGATATTTTAAGAACGAGGCCGCCGCCGAAACCATTGATGGTAGCACCACCTACATCCTGGTTACCGTCTCCATAATTTCGCATCAAGTAAACAAACTTCAATCCGAAATTGTCTCCACCGACAGGCACAACCGCAGCGATTCTGGCTTCGAATTCGTTGCCATTTTGAAATGTTTGACTGCGCGAACTGTTTTCAGCTCTTATTCTGTTACCGGCAGACAGGATAACGGGATTTAAGAATCCCAAAGTAAAAATAAGCCGGCCGTTGATATAAAGCTTGTCGCCTGCCTGGTAAGGTGATAAAACGTTGGATTGATCTTCCGTATACATTGTATAAATCACATCTCCCGTAAATTTTGCCGATCCGAAATTTTTGTCCGCGCCAATCGTGACATTAATTTCATCGCCTGGATCTATGGTGCCGCCCAGAGCATTGAGATTGTACTCGCCTCTTCGGGCAAATCCGACGCCAAACCCAAACACCCAGGAGCCAATTTCCCGGGCAACCGCAAGCCCAACATTCACATTAGAGCCACTTCCGAAGTTGCTCACCGGGTTAGCTAAGGCCCTGTTGGCCGCGATCCCTGCAATATTAAACTCTTCGATATTTAACTCGGTTGTGCCACTTGGAATCCCGACCCCAACGGTCAGGAGCGCTTGATTATCGCCGATGATGTAGGAAGCTCGAACATAAGTATCGGACAGACTGATAATTTTTTCGCCGTTGCTTGGGTCGCGCAGGCTGCCCTCGTATACGCCGGCCCCGAAAGGCGAAGCCATGACGTCTAAGGCAAACCGTCGGCCAATCGGCATTGAATAAATCATCGGCAATGCCACCTCAAGAAATCCTGAGTTGTCTTCAAACTCCCACAACTTGGCGTGAAAACCGAGCCTGAGATAACGATTTCTTATAAACTCCGACTGGGCAAAGAGCGACTGTGAACCACAAGTCAAGAGAATAAGACTTGTCAGAGCAAAAACTAAATTCTTTTTCATTTTTTTCCTTCTTAGTTTATCGCATTCTCGCTTTACCCTGCAGGGTTTGACTAATTACCGCCCAGTGGTATTCTTATTGGAATTCTTGCATTTGTAGAATTCTCAATAACCGGCGTCCTGTTGTCATTGTCGCCCTGCGGGGCTTGCCCTGTTTGGGTTGCCAGCCCGGTTGCAGTCAAACGTGCCTGCCGGCCGCCGCTAACGTCAACTTCCGCTGATTCCAGGTCTTCTTCTAACTTTGAGGCGGCAGCCTTCGGTTCAGTTGCTGCGCTTTTGTTTATATCTACTGCTGCTAAATTTTCTTGGGCCTGAGAAAAATTCGGATCGATTTGCACGGCTTTCTGATACTCTCGTCTCGCCCGATCGAACATACCCCGGTCTTCGAAATCCAACCCCTTTGAGTATGCGATAAACGCCAGCAGCGATTCTGTTGGAATTTTTCGGATCGACTCCCTTTCTTCTCTGCTGAGCTGAACGCCCAAATCAGCAATTATAGCAAATGCCAGATCTTTTTGCATTTGAAAGAGCTTACCCAACTTGCCGGTAACTTCATCGACTTGCAAAACCTTGCTGGTTGCGGTTTCCGTTAGCGTGGCGTCAATGCGAAAGTCGTCATCGGTCAAATCGGTAAAGGCGCCGTTCACAAGTTTCTTAGCGCCGATGAGTTTGCCGACCCGCGGTGCGGTTGCAGCGTCGACCACTCCGCTGCTTCCCAGTTTAATTTCTTCGAGAAGTATTTGCAGTTTCAGTCGCTCCACAACTTTCAGTTTTTTAACTTTAGCTAGATCCGTTATGAGCATTTGCGCCAATCCCTTTTGCAATGGATCGTATTCCCGTGATTTACCCAGATTTTTAAAACTGAGAACTGCAATGGTGTTATCTGGAAATGCCCCGACATTTATATTTTGTTCCCGGGCAAGCGCCTCGGTAATTTCCGCTGATATTTTTTCCAGAGTAAGATGCCTAATACGCTTGGAGATTTTTTTCCTGAATTTTCGCGAACCTTTTAAAGTCATGTAGCCTTTGTATTCACCAATGGCTTCATCGAGCATGCCTTTCGCCTCATAAGTGAGGCCGGTATAAAAAACGGTCTTGCTGTCATCCACTTTTAAATTTCTGGCTCCTTGCAATTTCACCAACGCTTCATCGAAGCGCCGCGCTCTGTAAAAAGCGATGCCCAGATCTCGTTTGACTTTATAACTGTCAGGTTTCTCCTGTTCCGCTTGTTTGAGAAAGGCGATTGCCTCGGTAAACTGATTGTTTTTGAGATGCCGCATTCCCTTGTTGTGGCTGCTCGTGGCACAGTTCATTGAAAACAGGGTTAGAAGGCCAAGCAGCGGGAGAAAAGCCACCTTTACTATGAGTTTCTTCATTTTTTTCCTCCAGGTTATATTGCACTTTTCCTGTCGATAATTCAATTCTGCCGCCATTTTTGCTCCTACTTAATATTGTGCCTTTGGCTATTAGCTTTTGGCCCTTGGTTTTTAATTTTTGAAAATTTCGTTTTGAATATCATTCATATGTTGGGTGATTTACAATAACCATTTTAACTCATTTAATTTTTTTAGCTAAAAACTAATGGCCAAAAGCCAATAGCTTAATTTCAGGTTAAGGATTTTTATACGATTGCGGCAGTAGTTTTTCCATTTCAGCAATTGTTAATCGTTTTTGGGAAAGTTGAGCAAGCCTTTGCTTCGCCAACTTGAATTCCGCATCCAGATTTATCGCTTTTTCATATTGGTATTTCGCTTGCCTGATAATATTTCTGTCTTCGAAATCCAAACCTTTGGAGAAAGCGATAAAAGCCAGATTGTTTTTTGTTGGAAATTGCTGCAGTGCTTTCGCTTCATCTGAATTTAACCTAACGCCGAGACTCTTCAACAAACCAACAAGAAGGATTTTTTCCAGTTCAGGAATTTCTGACAGCCGGCCGGCTGCTTGCACACTCTCTCCTTGAAGCTGTCCGGATTTTGTGTCAACTACGCCCGCAGTCAAACGAATTCTTGTGTTGTCAACTCGTTCAATTCCGCCGGTGATCAGCTTTGCGGCGCCCAGCATTCTACCGGTGTCTCTCATTTTGAGCTGGTCGAGAAGGCTGCAGGGAGTCAGATGCAGTTCATCTAATAACAGTTGTACTTTTTTTCTTTTTACAATCTTCAAGCGCTGCACTTTTCCAAGATCTGTGATAAGAACTTCCGCCAATCCCTTGAGAAGTGGTGTTAACTCTCGCCATTCCGAGATGTTTCTAAAGTAAAGCACGGCGACACTGTTTGGCTCAGTCACGTGAGAGTTCGAGTTTTTGAGTTCAGATAAATGATCTCGTATTTGTTTCTTCGAGTATTTGAGTTCAATTTCCTGACTGCGAGCCAATAGTTCATTCTTAAGCTCATCCTTTATATCTAAAGATGAACAGGCCCGGTAGACAATCGCGGCTTTGTCAAGCTGTTGTAAGAATTCGTAATTCACTCCCAGGTAAAAAAGAGAAACTTGATCCCTGGAATTAAGCTTTGCTGCTTGCGATAATTTGCTGACTGCTTTTTCATATTGTTTGGTCCTGAAATAAGCGATTCCTAAATCCCGCTTTATTCGTACGTCGGCTGGATTCATACGCTCTTCGGCTCTCAATTGAATGATTGCCAGATCGTAATCACCCGTTTCGAGGAATCCCCTGCCTGTGTGCTGCAGTGTGTTATTGCTGCCGCAGGCGATAGTGATTAAAAAGAGCGCCGGCAGAAGTCTGGTCATTTTTGTCATAAATTATTAAGCTTTCATTTGAATGAGCGAGAAGGGAGAAAGCCCGGGAACCGCGAAGGCTTAAAGTAATTTTTCCATTATCCCCTGCCTCGATTGTCCAGGTGCTGCTGACTGCCAGAAAAGGCTCAGGCGATTGTAGAGGAACCTCGGTTTTCTTTGAAATCAAAGTGGCTGCTTGTTTGGAGGCTGCTATTTTTATTCCTTTGTCACTAAAGAGGATATCTTTCTCAACCTCAAATTGGTCTTTTTGAGTGAAATCAAAAGATAGCTGGCTGATTTTGATTTGTGCCGGAGCTTTCCATTTGGCGGTTTCTTGTGCTATAAGGTTTGAAATTCCAACACAGAAAATCGCAAAAAAAAGTGCAAACTTGCCTCGCATACTATGTCCTCCAAGTTGAGGATTGAGTTATAACTAACGCAGAGTTAGATGAAATAAGAATCAGGCTTTGTTCGTCTAGGTATCTGATTTTCTAGCCTGAAGATCTATTTTGATTCTAGTCAAGTGATCTGGTACGAGGTAGTCGAAATCGATATTATGATATTCAGGTTAATGCAAGTTGTTACTAATGTTTAGGCTATTATGGTTAAGTTATAATGTTCTCTGCCAAACATACAAATGCTTCCGCTGAGCCCGCCTAGCGAATTTAGCGGGTTTTTTTTAACCCGGTTCCAATTACGCCGCCAGTTCCTGACGTAGGCCTGCTCTCTCACTCCAAAGCACAGGAATCGTGTCATAGTTGTTAAGTGCCTCAATCACACCTTGCGCAACAGCATGCTCCTGATCATTCAAAAAGGCATAGGCTTTTGAGTGAGGCTCGCGCACTTCTTTTGTATCGACCCACTTAAAAGCTAGTGCTTGGGCTGTGTCACGACTTGGGCGAGTGATGGTCTGAAGAATTCTCTCAGGTTGAACTTTTGATTTTGGAATTACAAAATCAAACATGTGATCATAGCCGCTTTTTCCTGTAAATTTAACCTTAGGAGTATACCGGATTTCGGCAGTATCCAGCCATTCAACGACATTTTCATAAAATAGACTAGAAATCATGGGTTGTGCTAAAAAAAACAAATCATTTACGGCCAGCATCGCTTGCAAGAGATTGTGTTTTTTTAAGGCAAAATTCTCTCGTGTCGCATAAGTCTCCAGAGCATTTTTCCTGGTTTGAATACCAAATCCTGAGATGGTCATTTTAAGTAATTCCTGGCGTTTGGGTGTATCCAGATTGCATCCGGAGTTAAGCAGGTCTTCAATAGTGTAACCATCATCCGTGAGGGTAAATCCACCATCCTTCTTTCTGGCATAGATTTGCAGACAATCATTATGTCGGTCCAAGTGTGGCGTGGTAATTTGTACCCAATTCTCACCAACTTGCTTTAAGGTAGTTTTGTCCTTAAGCCAAAGTGTATATTGATGGATAAGCTTCTCAATTTCTTCCATCATGCAAATAGCCCTTTCGTGATTTTGGGTTTGTCTGTAATGTTACAGTATCTCGTAAAATCCTGCAATGTTTGCCAATGGTCGTGGATGTTTGGAAAGTCTTGAATAGGAATCGGAACTGCCCACTTGTCACCATATCCTTCTCGATAAATATGTAAATGTGGACAAGGAATTTCTTCTCCATCAGGATTTCTGTGTAAAGCCCCGCCATAATCCAAACGGAGCAAGATGATAACCTGGCGTGCTCGGTTTTGTAATGTACCTTTGGCAATTTCTATCTTACCGCGCGTAATATCGACGATGAATTCTTCACGCTTGTCCTCCGAAGTTAAAGGAATTCTCAAAGAGCCTCCCAAGTCTGGATACTCATTGACATCATCGTTAACTTTAATCTTTTCCATGGCGATGAGCGCATCAGCTTCGGATTGTAAAATATCAAAATTAGCCATTATTAATTATCCTCCATGAATTTATCCGCTTCCGGTACACGGTCAGCGCCGGACATTAAAGAGGACTCCAATAAACTAATAGACGCCGGTGCTTAAACCAAATGCTCCAGTACCCTCAGCATATCCTTGGCCTGCTGAAACTCAGGCGCCACTGCCAACGCTTGTTTCAGTTTTTTAGAGGCGTCTTTATACTGCTCCTGATCGGACAATGATTCGGCATCGCCGAGCAGCGCCCAGGCTTCCAAAGGCACCCGGTCTTTGCCCATTTCCTCCAGCTTCTTGCGCTCCGCTTTCTTAATGTCGATATCCAGGCCTTTGGTAATTTTCAGAGTTAGCTCGGAGGCTAGTTTCAGGATGTCCTGCGGTTTGCCTTCGACCGAGGCGGTTTTGAAAATTTCGCCGGTTTCCGTCTTGACGATTCTGGCATCGATGCGAAAGGTCTTGCCGAGTTTGATAAAACTGCCAAAAATAAACGACTGCGCGCCTAGAAATTTGCCAACTCGCGGCGCACTCGACGGATCCATGATTTGCTTGCCGCCAACTTTTTTGTCAGTCAATTCAAGTTCGTCAAGGAGGAATTGCAGGCGTTCCCGCTCCACGACTTGCAGTTTACTCAGGACAACAAAGTCGCTGATCATTATTTTGGCAAGCGCCCTGCCGAAGTTATTAAGTTTTTCTGCATCATCGATGGAGTTGTTTTCAAAGTCGATGATAGCGATGGTTTGAATTCCCGGCCCCGGCGGCTCGAGCTTAAGCGATGCCCCGGCCTTCTTCAGAGCGGTCAGGTAGCTCCTGGCCAAATGCGGATGGGTCCAACACCAGGAGGTGTCGTTCGATTTCGGCGGCTTTTGGGGCTGATAATGTGGATAGCGGTACTCTTTATGTTCATTAATTAGATTCGCAAAAACATCCTCGGCTTCCTCATCGTCGCCATCGAAGATGTATGCGACCGCCAGCAATTCAGACGCTTCGATGTGGGACTCAGTTGATAAGGTTCTGGTTGCAACCAATCTTTTTAGAATATCGGTGGCTTTTTTTGTGTTGCCTTCGTTGAGATGAATTTTTGCTTCTTCAAGTTCGACGTTTTCACCGGGCTGGGTTGCACTGAAAGTGGACAATGCGAGCAGAAGTGCAAAGAACAGTGCCGAATTAGATGATTTCATTTTTGCCTCCATAATGTAGGAAAAATTTAACACTGAATGACACCGAAAAAGAACACCGAAAAATTGCTTGAGACTCAAGGAAGTCATGTTGAGCGCAAATTCATCTAAGATAAATGTCAAAGATAAAGCTGGGGGCGCGAAACATCTGCTCACTGGAGATTTTTCGCACGGAAAGCCAATTATTTAGCCTCAGCCAAGTACGGTTTGTGCTCAAAATGACAAAACTCCGGATAGTGAAATTCGGTGTCCTTCAGTGTTTAAAGATTTTTTATCTTTTTACAAAAATTAATTCTATGTTTACTGTTTGTCCACTTGCGATGCTTACTTTTTGTTCTCCTCGTTGCAGATTGAAGCCGGTTTTTATAGCCTTTACAGAGTGAACACCACTCTTGATTTCGTATTTTGTCCAACCGGTCCCGACGGTGGTACCATCGATATAAACATCTATGGTTGAGGCGTCTCTTCTTTTGGAGCCATTCTCCAGTATAAACACCTGCACAAAAAGGAAACCCGGCGCCGCTTCGGTTAACTGAATTTTCGTCTTTATCGGCACGTTAGCTCGTATCGTTTCATTTTGAATTTTATCTTCATACCCATCCAGGGCCAAGCGGATTTTGTAGGTACCGGTTTTTAACTCAGCAAATTTGTGAGGCGTTTTGTTGCCGGTTGGTTTCCCATCTAGATAAATGGCGGCGCCGCTCGGGTTTGATTCAACAAACAAGCTGCCAACTGATTTCCTGATTGCTTTTTCTCTTTTTACTTTGTCTGAAGCAAGTGCCGGTGTTTTTTTGAGAGTGGCAGCAAACGCCCCGGTTTGTTCAGATGAAACAGAGACAAAACCCTCGAAGGGTTCAAAGCCGTTTTTCGTTAAGAGAATCTCGTGTTCTTCAACAGTTAAGTTTCTTAAGACCGCAGGAGTCTTCTTGCCGGTATCTCGTGAGTCCACAAAAATAGATGCCCCTGGCGGGATACTGGAAATCTCAACCTTACCTACTTTTGGCTGACTCGGTGTGAGAGGAACGAGCCG
>SMXC01000304.1 GCA_004356825.1 Caldithrix sp. | reverse complement strand
TCTCGCCCGATAACCGACTGAAAATCCCTAACCATAACAGGGTAGGGGTGAGGTCCGACAACTGAGCCGATCAAATAAAAAGTGTCACGAACATTTGTCACCCAATCGCGAATCGCTTCGTTGATGGCATCTTTTAAGGTGTGGCTGCCGGAGGTCACCGGAATCACTTCTGCACCCAGGAGCTGCATGCGAAAAACATTCAGCTGTTGGCGTTTGGTGTCTTCCTGACCCATGTAAATGACGCACTGCAGGCCCATTTTTGCCGCGACCGTTGCCACGGCTACGCCATGCTGACCTGCACCCGTTTCAGCGATGATACGTTTCTTTGCCATTCGTTTGGCTAAAAGAATCTGACCAAGGGTGTTATTGATTTTGTGTGCACCAGTATGGTTCAAGTCCTCACGCTTTAAATAAATTTTGGCGCCACCCAGTTTTGCAGTCAATTGATTAGCAAATGTCAGCGGCGTGGGCCGTCCGGAGTATTCTTGTAAAAGGTCATTCAGCTCTTTTTGAAATGCCGGATCGCTTTTCGCCTTTAAATAGACCTCCTCTAATTCGGTGAGCGCCGGCACTAAAATTTCCGGTACAAATTTACCACCGTATCGACCGAAGTGGCCGGTTTTGTCGGGTAAAGCTGCTATTGAATCTATAGTTTTAAATTGAGATTCACTCATGGTGGCTCATTGTTTTACGGACTTCATGAAAAAATTCTTTTAATTTTTTAGAGTCTTTTTTGCCAGGCTCCGCTTCCACACCGCTGCAGACATCGACAGCATAGGGGTGAACAAACTCCACAGCTTCGCGAACATTGCGGGCGTTAAGCCCCCCGGAAACCACAACCGGTCCGTACTTTTTGGCTTCTTTTGCGATGCTCCAATTGAAGGTTTCACCCGTACCGCCATAACTCTGATCATGATAAGTATCTAATAGAAAACCGGACGTTTTGTATTTTTTCATGATGCTCAAATCAAAACAGTTTTTGACTCGAAAGACCTTTAAAGCCGGCAGCGGAATCTGCCGGCAGTAATCCGGCGATTCATCTCCGTGCAGTTGAATGAGTTTCAAGGGCACGGTTTTCAGAATTTGGTCTATTTCGCTCAAAAGTGCATTTACAAATACACCGACTGTGTTTACAAATGGCGGTAAAGAATCGATGATTGATCTGGCGATGGCCGGACTGACAAATCTCTGGCTCTTTTTGTAAAAAATGAATCCCAGGGCGTCAGCGCCAAGCCCACAGGCAAGCCGGGCGTCCTCAAGATTTGTAACTCCGCAAACTTTTACCTTGACCATTTCTCAGCTCCAACAAATTTGCTTAACGCTTTTCCAACATCCGCATGACGCATCAAAGCTTCGCCGATTAAAACCGCATCAACTCCAAATTGGCCCAAGCATTCAACATCCTTCCTCGATTTAATGCCGCTTTCCGAGACTATAATAATTTCTTCTGGGATAATTTCAAGCAATTTCTCGGTAATGGACAGGTCAACCTCAAATGTGGTTAAATCGCGGTTGTTAACGCCGACGATTGTAGGTTCAGCCATCATCGCTCTCTCTAATTCTTTTGAATTGTGGACTTCAACCAAACAGTCCAGGTTAAGCTCCTTCGCTGCTGCCCGCAATTCAGAAAATTGGGAGTTCGAAAGAATGGCCATGATTAATAAAACAGCATTTGCTCCGAATACCCTGGCCTCAATAACTTGATAGGGATCTAAAATAAAATCTTTGCGCAAAAGAGGCATGTCTACGGCCATCCGTACTTGTCTAAGGTAATCTAGTGCACCCAAAAAAAATCTTTCGTCCGTCAATACGGAAATAGCAGCAGCGCCGTTTTTTTTGTAGCTTTCCGCAATTTCAACAGGTTCAAAATGTTCTCGCAAGCTGCCGGCGCTTGGAGAGGCCCTTTTAATTTCAGCGATGATTTGCACAACTTTCTCGTTTCTTAGAACCTCAGAAAAGGAGTTTGGTTTGCGCTGCCCTCTGACTCGCTCAAGCAGTTCGGAAATTGGTTTCTTTCGAACCTGCTGCCTGATCTCTCGGGTCTTGTTTTTAACAATTTCGTCAAGAAGACTCATGGTTAAATATCGTTGCTCATTTGTTTCAATGCCTGCAGTTTTTTCAGAGCCGCCCCTGAATCAATTGACTCTTTGGCCATTTCAACGCCAACGGAAATAGTTTTTACCAAACCGCTGACCAGAAAGCCGCAAGCTGCATTAGCTACTACAATGTCGCGGGCAGATCCTTTTTTCCCTTTTAATAATTGAAGCGTCAATTCTGCATTTTCGTCCGGCGAGCCTCCGGATATTTCCTTTTTGCCATTTGCAGTTAGACCAAAATCTTTGGGATAAAGTCTCTTTTCAGTAATGGTGCCGTCCAATAATTCAACGACTAAAGTAGGGCCGTCTATGGAAATTTCATCGAGACATTCATCACCGTGAATGATTAAGATATGGTCAGCACCGAGTTCATTCAGTACCTGCGCCATCAAGCGGGGGAGTGCCGGGTGGTAGGTGCCTAAGAGTTGCCTCCGCACCAACGCGGGATTAGTAAGAGGTCCCAGTATGTTAAAAAAAGTTCGAATCGCAATCTCACGTCTGGGTCCGACCGCATATTCCATAGCTTTATGCAAAGCAGGGGCATAAAGAAAGGCAATACCAAGCTCGTCCAAACAGAGGCCCATTTGCGTTGCGTCCAGATCAATTTTTACACCCATTGCTTCCAGTAAATCCGCGCTGCCGCATTTGCTTGAAACGGAACGGTTGCCGTGTTTTGCAACGGGAACGCCACCCCCTGCAGCCACAAAGGACGCCACGGTTGATACGTTGAAGGTTCCAGCCCCATCCCCGCCGGTGCCGCACATGTCGATGGCATTGGAAAAGCGTGTGTGCACTCTGTCTGCTTTTTCACGCATCGCCTGGGCAAACCCGGTAATTTCCTGATAGGTTTCCCCTTTAAGCTTGGCCGCAACCATAAATGCGCCGATTTGCGCCGGTGTCGCTTCGCCTTCCATGATGCAGCTCATGACCTGGTAAGCATCTTCACGGGTTAAATCGTGTCGTTCAACGACAGTTTTTATTGCTTGCTGAATCATCGCTCTATCCTTAGTTTAAGAATCTCAGAAAATTGGTTAATAATTTTTTCCCTTGGATCGTTAAAATGGATTCCGGGTGAAATTGTACCCCAAAAAGCGGGTAAGAAGTATGCTGCAAACCCATGATCACCCCGTCATCGGTCTTCGCGGTCACTTGTAAATCAGCCGGGAGCGTCTCTTTTTCCACTTGCAATGAATGGTAGCGAGTCGCAATTAGCGGGTTGATCAAATTTTGAAAGAGACCCTCACCTGTGTGATAAATTTGGGATGTTTTTCCGTGCATCAGTTTTGGCGATGCGACAATTTTTCCGCCAAAGGCCAGTCCAATCGCTTGATGACCTAAACAAACGCCAAGGATGGGTATTTTCTTGGCGAACCGGGTAATCAGTTCTAATATAATCCCTGCCTGTTCAGGCCTTCCCGGTCCCGGAGATATAATGATTCCCTCTGGGTTAAGTGTTTCTATTTCTGTTAATGTGATTTTATCGTTTCGATGCACCCGTAAATCCGCGCCCAACTCTCCGAGATATTGAACCAGGTTAAATGTAAAGGAATCATAATTATCGATAACCAAAATCATTGTAATCCTCGTTCCGCAAATTCGATAGCAGCTTTTAGCGCCGATGCTTTGCTTATGGTTTCCTGGAATTCACGTTCCGGGACGGAATCGGCAACAATTCCCGCCCCGGCCTGGAAATAAGCTTGATTGCCTTTTACAACTATTGTCCTGATGGCAATGCATGTATCAAGATTACCGGAGAAATCTAAATAGCCGAGAGCGCCGGCGTAAACTCCCCGTGCACATGGCTCCAACTCGCTGATGATCTCCATGGCGCGAACCTTGGGCGCCCCGGACACTGTTCCGGCCGGAAAGCAAGCTTTCAGGGCGTCAACTGCCGTGAGTCCAGGTTTCAATTTACCCTGAATATTGGAAACCAAATGCATGACATGGGAATACTTTTCGATCCCTTTAAATTCGGTGACTTTTACAGAGCCGTATTCGCTCACCCGGCCAACGTCATTTCGACCCAGGTCAACCAACATGACGTGCTCGGCATTTTCTTTTTCATCGCTGCTCAATTCTTTGCTGTAACGTAAATCCTCCATTTCGTTTTTACCGCGAGGACGTGTCCCGGCAATAGGTCGAACCTCTATTAGTCGATCCTCGACTCTTACAAGAAGCTCAGGAGAGGAACCGATGATAGAGAAATCATCCATTTTTAGATAGTATAAATACGGTGAGGGGTTGATCACCCTGAGAGCCCTGTAGATGGTGAACGGGTCGACGGTAATTTGTTTTTGAAACTTCTGGGAGAGCACCACTTGAAAAATATCCCCGGACACGATATATTTTTTTGCTCTAATTACCGCGTTTTCAAATTCTTCCTGGGTCAAATTACAGGAAATATCCCGGGGCGTGGCGGTTGGCTCAGTGATAATTTCTAAATCACTGTTCAGGATATTTTTGATGGAATTAATTTTTTCAATTGCATTCTGGTAAATTCGCTGCAATGCCCAATCTTTTTCTCTGTCCAGGAAAACATTGGTGATGATATAGATTTGATGGGTTAGGTGGTCAAAAACCAGGACGGTGTCAAAGAGCATGAAAAGCGCATCAGGGACATCGATTTCCCGTTCATTGTTTAAAGGAATTTCTTCAATGAGCTGAACGGTTTCGTACCCTAAATAGCCAACTGCGCCGCCGGTAAACCGTGGCAGCCCGGGCGGGTGAACCGTTTGATATTTTTGCAGCAGCTGTTTGAGATAATCGTAAATATCACCTTCAAAGAGGGTTCGATTGCCGGCTTTTTCTAATTCAATGCGGTTTTCAGAGTATCTAATGGTGCAAAACGGGTTGCAGCCAAGAAAAGAATACCTGGCGGTTTTTTCGCCGCCCTCAACGCTTTCGAGTAAAAAAGCCTTATCCGCTATTTTCTGAAGTTTCAGAAACGCTGAAACCGGGGTCAACAAATCGGCGAAGTAGGTGGCATAAACAGGAATTACATTCCCATGGGCAACCAAATTCTCAAATTCTGTAAATTCCAACACTTTCATTTTAAAACCGCCGCAAAATAAAAAACCCACTACATAATCTCTTATATAGTGGGTTGGAAAAACTCTTCAATTTGCTTAAATTGCTATGTCCGGCATTTTAAACATATCCTTCCCACTAAGGTAAAATACCACCAATACCAACTTTGCCAGGTGTAAGTTGTGGAAAGAATATTATTCATTGAATCAAATTAGCCGCTTTAATAAGTGGCAAGAATGTAACAAAATGGTTTTTGAATGTCAAGCTTTTTTTGGCAGGGATTGAATTTCCCTCTTTTTGGCGTCCACGGCGGCTAACGCGGTGACGCCTATATTTATCTTGAAATTCACTTGCTAAATAGATACTTTGGAATACTTAAGGAAATTACTATGTCCAACAAAAGGGTAAATTAGATGGTTGGCGAAATCGTTGTTTTAATCACCGCGAGCTCAACCGAGGAGGCACGAAAACTCGGGAGAGCGTTGGTTCAAGAGAAATTTGCTGCTTGTGTAAATGTGATCCCGGAAATCATTTCTATCTTCAATTGGCATGGTGAAGTGTGCGAGGAGGGAGAAGTGCTGATGATTGTGAAAACCGCCGGAGATAAATTCTCTGCTTTGGAGAAAAGAATAAAGCAGGAACATAGTTAC
>SMXC01000303.1 GCA_004356825.1 Caldithrix sp. | reverse complement strand
TTTTCCAAACTGGCAGATAACCCATGACTTGAAGGCCATTGTTGAAGTTATCATAGATGCATGGAAGAAAAAAAGCAAATCCCAAAAGACGGTCCAATTTCAAAAAGATTTCATCAAAAGCTCGCGGGGATGATGCTATTTTAATCGAAATTTAAAGAAAAGGTAACTGATGAAAATGTATGAAATCCACATCTTGAAAGGGAACAAACTCTTTGCTACTTTATTTTAGGCCTGAATCGAATTGATCCCATACGAATCGCACATTTTGCAAAGAGAAGAAGCGTTCAAGGAGGCCTTAACTGATGGGACCTAGGTTACGTAGTCGGAAAAATCTGCTGGCTATAATTACAATTCTGGCAGGATTAGGAGCAATTTCAGTAGCATTGGCGGCTGACCTTCTGGGAATTGGAGGCTATACCGGATTTGGCATTATGCAAATCATACTGCTGATATTCGGCCTCGTCGTTCTGTTGATTGGTGTTCTGCAACAATACAACTTCGATTGGCACAAACTGTTTGCTGTCTCCGGGCCAACGGTATCCTCAACGCAGCTCCTGCTCATGGCGGTCTGGTTCGGGCTGCTCACCGGAATGGCCGAAGGGTTGATGTTTGTCGTTGGGAGATGGTTGATTCAGCGAGTCCCGCTTTTGAATCCGGACTTGTTTTGGATGAAACCGGTGGCAAACCTGATTTTATTCGCCGGTATTGCTTTGGTTCTGCTTCTTGTGGTTCGTCCTTGGCTAAAGGCTATCCCGATACGGTTGGCAACCTGTATTTTTATTTTTCTCGGATTCACTGCTCAGATCTTCCTGTTCCCGCAAGTCCACAGAATCGCAGCCCTGGTGCTTGCGGCGGGTCTTGGGATTCAGTTTTCCCGGTGGGTTGCTGGGCACGCTGCCGGATTCCTCGCAGCGGTTCGGCGTAGTATCCTGTGGGTCGTTGGCTTTTCCGCTGCCCTGGGCTTGAGTGTCTACGCCTGGAAAGTAGTTCCGGAGTATCAGGCCTTGGCGAAATTGCCTCCTGCAAGACCTGGACTTGCCAATGTCCTTCTGATTGTCCTGGATACTGTCCGAGCCTCAAGCCTGAGCGTTTACGGTTACAGTCGACCAACCACACCGCAGTTAGAGAAATGGGCAAAGACCGGGGTTCGTTTTGAAAACGCTCTCTCGACCTCACCCTGGACGCTACCGTCCCACGGCACCATGTTTACCGGGCGTTTTCCGCATGAATTATTCGCTGACGGCGCGACGCCGCTCAATGGTGGGTCACCGATCGGATCTACGTACCCTACGTTAGCTGAAGTGCTGAGTGACCATGGGTACGTGACGGGAGGGTTTGTAGCTAACCTTCGATACTGTTCTCATGCGTACGGCCTCGCTCGTGGCTTTGCTCACTATGACGATTACTTTGTTTCGCTTCAGTCGCTGTTCGTCGGGTCGTCGCTCGGGGTAGAGGTAGTTAAGAAAATGCGTCGACTGCTAGGCTGGCGTCAGCGAATTGGCAAAACTGCAGGGGATGTTAACCAGGCTTTTCTCGATTGGCTTGGCGATCATGACCAGCGTCCTTTTTTTGCATTTCTCAATTATTTTGACGCCCACACCCCCTATATACCACCTGAACCATTTGAGTTGAAATTCGGCACTAAAAAACCAAGCATGCCTAATATCCGACATAACTACGAGTACAAGACCCAGGAAATCGAGCCTTTGCGTGATGCATATGACAGCTGCATTGCTTACCTCGATAATGAGATTGGCTCACTTTTGGATCAACTGGACGATCGGGGTGTGCTCAACAACACTCTTGTGATCGTCACTTCCGATCACGGTGAGCAGTTCGGTGAGCACGGTCTAATGTTTCACGGCAACAGTCTTTATCGTGCGTTGTTGGATGTTCCTCTGCTGATTTTGTTTCCCGCACGCGTTCCTGCCGGCGACACTGTTCCCGAAACCGTTTCGCTGCGTGACCTACCCGCAACCGTGGTTGATCTTCTTGGTCTCGAAAACAACGTCTTTTTCCCCGGGTCATCTTTAAGACGGTATTGGGACAATCTGCAGGACTCATCCGATGCTCGCACCAGAACTCATCTTTCCGAAGTGCTTGTCGGTGACCAGAAGCCCAATTTTTGGGCCCACACGGCCTGGCCAAGCCATAAGGGTAGTAGGAAGTCACTCGTCGCTGATGGGTATCACTACATCGAGAACGGTGATGGCAGCGAAGAACTCTACGATTTCGAAAGGGATCGCGAAGAACTACGGAACCTCAGCAACTCTCAGGAAGGCCGCAGGCTGCTTGACCGGTTCAGGCTATTTTTTGAAACAGAGCTCGCACAAAGCGGGAAAAAGTCATCCTTTGAAACTGGCCCTCTCACAGGTGACAAAGCTTCCAAATGATCGCCGTAACAGTTATAACCATAAGAATGAAATTGCCTGGGGAATTTATTATCAAATATCTGGTTGTTCAAAGGGAACAAACTCTTTGCTACTTTATTTTAGGCCTGAATCGAATCGATCCCATACGAATCAATTTTTCAAAAGTTATGGGTTCGTCTAGGCTTTTAATACTTGTATTGCTTCGAAAGAAGCATTCTATGAGAAACAAATGAAAACACAGCAGCGCAATGGTGCTATGAAAAACCGGCCGATAAGTCGTAAGAAAGAGCTTTTCTTTACTGCGATTCTTCTTCTTCTCAGCCTCTCTGTTTGTGCAGGGCTCTACCTCAGCACCATCGTGTGGCGAAGCAATAATTCTCTCAGCGAGCACAGCAGGTGGAGGCATTTTGGGACATACCGTCCGGACGAGAATTATGGATCTTTTCCCAAACCAGATACACTGACTTACCATTCATTAGAAAATGGAGAGCGCGTTCCTGCAATCTTTGACAAGAACGGGTTTCGCATTCCCTTCGGTGAGGACGAAGAACATGTCAGATCGTCTCTGTGCCGGATTTTGTTTCTAGGCGGCTCCTTCACCCATGGAAACGGCGTCCTCGCCGAAAAGACCTTCGCCTATTTAACAGCTAACGCACTCAATGCGTCGGCTATGAATGCAGGTGGGGCAGGTTGGGGGTTGTCGCAAATGGTTCTACGTGCGAGAGATGTTATCCCCAGACTTAAACCTGACATTGTTGTCGTTCAATACTCTAACTGGTTACCAGGCAGATCCTTAAGATTTTACACTCCTACGAACTGGGGTAAAGTACCTGCGCCTTACTTTTACGAGTCAGGCGGCATTATTGGCATACATCAACCGGTGTTTCAGTCCGTAAACTTCAAAGTGCCTATTTCCGAATTTGCAGGGGAAGGTTTACCTACCTTTTTGTGGAAAGTAGGAATTCCTCTTTTTATTCAGGACGACTATCTGGTACTACGTACTGCACTCAAGAGTCGATTGGGAACGCTCGATCTACCTATCACGTCTCGTGAAAAAGCGGTGAATTTTGCCTACAAGGAGATACAACAGCTGTGCAGCAGCAATGGCGCCAGGATGCTGATACTTGTGATACCCGGGGGTATCAATGACCATCCCAAAGATAGCTTAGATGCTTTTTCTTGGCGAGTAGTTCGCACTTTGGAACCTTTGACAAGGAGGTTGCCGGAACCCACCCCGGAAGCCTGGGCAGCCAGTTACAAATTTTGGCGAGGATATCCGCCCCGAATTGTTGACCACCATCCGAGCGCTCGTATGCACGCGGCGATTGCAGAAACTCTGATTGGAGCTATTCGGCAGTTCGAATATGACAATCAGCTTTTAGAGCCGAACAAGGCGCTACAGGATGCGGTAAACCGCGCCACAAAGCTTGGACATGGTACCGGGCATGGGCAAGTAGCTAGTAGATTGAGATTGAGATTATGATTACCTATGAATGTTATCCACGTTAAAGAAGAAGATAATACTTGGTATGTTTCTGAAATTGGATGTTTAAACAGAAAGTATATACAAATTGGTTCGACTCTATTGGCAAGGGTCAGGACCCGACCCCGCTGCAATCAATCAAGGTGTTTCCGGTCGATTGTGTAGACAATAAAGGTGGCGAATGGGAAATGTACTGATCGCAGTTGGTGCGATTCTCATGACTTGGGTGATCGTGATATCAACGCTCATTGGCTTAGGTCTGCTAATCCAGCGCCTGTACGGCCTGAGGCAGATCAGCGCCTACATCGTCGTTGTCGCTTTCTGGGTTGGCTTCGCAGCCTTTTTAGCGTTTGGTCAGGTCTGGCATCTTTTCTGGGCGGCTGACGGTCGCGTTTGGCTGGTCATCCTGCCGCTGGGTATAGCCGGAATTGTCTGGTGTAGACACGCGCTTTGGGGTTGGTTGGCCCAGGGGGTAAAGGGGCGCATTGTCGTGACGATTCTTGGTACTGTACTGGTTCTACTATCAGTTCGGATAGCGCTTCTTAGCACGCTTCCTACTCGAGTCCATGACACTGGGTCATATCACCTTTCCGCAACCTTGTGGAGCCATGAATATCCAATAGTGCCGGGGCTGTCTAACCTGCATCATCGGCTTGGGTACAATTCGTCAGCTTTCGTCTATGCCGCAAGCATGTCTGAAGGCCCGTGGGCGGGTCGCCCTCACCATGTGATGATGGGTCCCTTTCTTATTATGACCCTAGTCCTGTCTATTATAGGTGCCAGGCGAGTTTACTTATCTCGCTCTGTCCAGACTGCTGACCTTCTTTCGGCTATGTTTATTGCACCGACAGTGTATGTGTTCGACTGGCGCAACCAGACTGCCTCACTGAGTCCCAACGTCATCATTTTCCTGTTGGTGCTGGTCGGCGGGTGGCAGGCGGTCGTGGCGCTCACAAGCAGGGAGCGCGCTGCCAATCGCGCCCAATATGCATCATTTTGTGCTGCGCTACTCTTAGCGGCGGCGACGACCGTTAAGTTGACCGTTGGCCCTTTTTTCGCGCCAGCGATGTGGCTGCTCATGGCCTGGTGGTCATTCAGGTGTGACCGCTCTGTTCTGGGTGCAGCTCGCCTCAAACCTTTGGTATGGCTCGTGATCTCGACTTTCTTACTTATTGGCCCTTGGCTGGTCCGGGGTGTAATCCTATCTGGCTACCCGTTTTACCCGATTCCGGTCGCCGGCCTGGATGTCGACTGGCGTGTGCCAGAAGAGCAAGCCAAAATCGAGGCTGAATGGTCCCAGTCGACGGCTCGTCAAAGCATCCATGCCCCGGCCGTAGGTCTCGAGTGGGTTGGACCGTGGGTTAAGAAAATCTTCAGGTACAGGCCTAAGCCGATCGGGCCGATGATACCGACGTTGTGTTCGATCGGAGCTGGATTGATTATTGTCATCTTTTTACTCAAGCGAGGTTGGCCCGACTCGCTCCGCACTGATCGGCGTCTTTTTTCGGTAGTCTGGTTGGTGCTCATCGCGCTTGTGATATGGTTTGCGACGGCGCCAGATCCGCGATATGGTATCGGCTTCTTCTGGCTTCTTTCGAGCCTTCTTAGCGCTGCAGCATTGGGTCTGGTATGGCAATGGTCGGCTCGTGTAGTGAAAACAGTCGTATTGGCCACCGTACTGGTACTTGGTCTTCATGAAGCTTTGCAAATTAGAGTGGAATTGCCAGCGGCAGTGCGGGCGGCTTCATTAAGAGGGCCAGGCAAAACGCTGAGTGAAAGAATCAATCGAGGCCTGGCCCCGGTGCCCTCCGTTGAATTAAGGGACTACGTCACTTCGCACGGCCTCTGGATCAAAGCTCCGGTGATTGAAAAAATCGCAACTCGCAAAGGCAATCAAGTATGGGGTTCGCCCTTGCTGACTACACCACATCCGTCGCCAAACCTCAAGCTTCGAAACCCGGAGGATGTCTCAGCTGGATTCAAATCGGAGGGTGCGTGGCGGCCGTACGGATATCCAAATCTTGTCACTCGCTATCACGAGTATGTGGAGCGATGTTTGGCAGAGAATTCCGTAACGCAATGAGTTCGGGCAGTCTACAACTTTTAGGAGTCTTTGCGTCTTTGCGTGCGTTTTTTTGGTTCCGGCCTGACAGGGTTAGTAAGGGCTATACTTCAACTTTGATATCGGGAGATTTACTGAATGAGACCTGACTCGAAATGGTTTATAACTATAACCAGCTTTAGAATCATGGGCATCCTCATGATTATATCCGGTTTGCTTTTGAACAGGTGGGCTATCGGCCGGATTGTTGCTCAAGACGGTAATATCGAAAGCACGACCTTGCAAACAGTTATCATTCTTGGGCAAATCATTCTTTTGATAGCAGGCATTTGGCTTTTACTAAGAAAAGGAAGTGTCAACTGGTCGGGGTTATTTAGACTCGGTTTGACTCTAGCATGTGTTGCTGCAGTTACCTTAGGCGCTTATGGCACCGGCACCTATGCATATCAGTTGGGAATAAACCGGGGTTGGATTCAACTGCCCATAAAGAATATACCGGAGATATGCGAGTTGTTATCTGGGGACGATGTTGATTTTTTTGGTTTGGCAGTTATCGATCGCTTGTCGGGTAAACTGGCACAAATGACGTCCGAACAGGGTGAGGGGAAAGAGACCATTTTACTTCGTTCTAAGCTAGCCGACCATTTGCTACGCCACGGTCGAGTTGAGAAGGCAATCGACCATCTTGAAACAGCTTACCAGTTGGCAATTTCAAAGGACTTGCCAAGTGATGCTCTAAACAAGCTTCGCCGCGAACTAGGCGTGGCATATTTGCGTGGCGGCGAAATTAATCACTGCATAGAAATGCACAATCCCGAAAGATGCCTCTTCCCAATTAGAGGTGAAGGGGTTTGGAGTAATTCAGAAGGCGCATCGAAGGCAATCGGGTATTTCGAGGAATACCTCCGGGCTCAACCCGGAGATGCCGGCGTACGCTGGTTGTTCAACCTCGCCCATATGGCGATTGGAAGCTATCCCGATGGCGTTAAATCTGAACTTCTCCTTCCGGAATGGGTCATTGAATCTACCCGTGAGGCCCCTCGATTTCGAGACATCGCCCCTGATCTTGGGCTCGATGCGTTTAACCTCTCTGGTGGATCGATTATGGACGACTTCGATAACGATGGCTTCCTGGATATTATTACATCGACATGGGAGCCGTGTTCACCTATGTTGTATTATCACAACAATGGGGACGGCTCGTTTTCCGATTGGTCGGCCAAAGCAAAGCTGACGGAGCAGTACGGTGGACTCAACCTGGTGCATGCAGATTACAATAACGATGGACTGCTGGACATCCTTGTGCTCCGCGGCGCCTGGATGGGCCGAAAGTATGGCCGGCAGCGCAACTCGTTGCTTCGCCAGAATACGGACGGTACGTTCACCGATGTTACCAAGGAATCCGGTCTGGGTTCGACCGCTTTCCCCTGCATAAGTGCCGGCTGGGCTGATTATAACGGTGATGGAAATATAGATCTCTACATCGCCAATGAGAGGTTCCCGGGCCAGTTGTTTCGCAACAACGGCGACGGTACATTTGAAGATGTAGCCAGAAGCGCAGGTGTGGACAATCAATTGAATGGCAAAGGGGTAACCTGGGGTGACTATGATAATGATGGCGACCCGGATCTCTACATCTCAAACCTTGGCGGGCTGAATCGCCTTTATCGCAACAATGGTGATGGGACATTTACCGATGTGGCGAGGGAGACAGGTGTTGAGGTCGGTGAGGAAAAAAAACTGACTTTCGCGACCTGGTTTTGGGATGTGGATAATGACGGCTGGCTTGATCTGTTCGTCGCCGGATATGACGGCTGGTTTGGCCCGTCCAAACTGCAATTTGTGGCCGCAGATTACTTCGGGATGCCTGCTTCGGCGGAACATCTCCGGCTTTTCCGGAATGACGGAACCGGGCATTTCGACGACGTCACCAAAGAAATGGGATTGTATCATATCCGGCTGCCCATGGGAGCGAACTATGGCGATGTTGACAACGACGGCTTTCCGGATATCTACCTCGGAACCGGTGCACCGCCATACGATACGTTGATTCCAAACGTCATGTATCGTAACGAAATGGGAAAACGTTTTGTAGATATCACTGCATCGGCTGGCGTTGGCCACCTTCAGAAAGGTCATGCCATTGCATTCGGAGATCTGGACAATGACGGCGATCAAGATATTTTTGCACAAATGGGCGGCGCCTATCCCGGTGACGGGTTTCACAACGCCTTATTCGAAAACCCGGGCAATTCTAATCATTGGATTACGATCAGACTGGTCGGCGTGCAATCGAATCGTTTCGGAATTGGCGCTAAAATTAAGTTGATAGTTGACAGCCAGGAAGGGGAAAGGTCGATTTTTAATACAGTAGGCAGCGGCGGCAGTTTCGGCGCCTCGAGCCTGCAGCAGGAAATAGGGGTTGGCGATGCTAATCTCATTAAAGAACTTGAAGTCTACTGGCCGTCAAGCAATACGCGTCAGCGGTTTCAAGATGTTGGCGTTGACCAAATCATCGAGATCACAGAGAGCGCTGAAACATATCGCGTTTTGGATAACAAAAGAATTCAATTTTCAAAAGCTACTTCACTGGCAAAAAAATAGAGTTGGGAGATGAAGTCTCTTAAATGAAGAATTCGATTAAATCGCTAGGTTCCCTCTCGCCGGAAAAGCGCCAACTCTTTGGCCAGTTGCTCCGGAAAAAAGGAATCGGGGCGCAGCCGAGAAACATAATTCCTCTCAGAAACGATTCGGAGCCTTTGGCAGCCTCTTTTCTACAAGAAGGAATGTGGTTTCTTGATCAGCTAGATCCGGGAAAGGCTACCTACAATGTTCCCGGAGCGACACGCCTCAAAGGTCATCTCGACAAGGAAGCTTTGGATAAGGCGTTGAGCGAAATTATCCGCCGCCATGAATCCCTGCGTACTATCTTTGCGCAAAAGAATGGTACACCGCTTCAGGTGATTATTCCTGCTCAGCCTTTGCATTTGCAAGTCATTAATCTGGAAGATTTGGCTGACAAAGAAAGAGAAGCCGAGGTAGTACGCCTGGCGACTGAAGAAGCCCGCAAGCCTTTCGATTTGTCTCGTGGCCCGCTTTGCCGTTTTTTCTTGATACGACTTGGTGAGGAAGAGCATGTTCTGGTTTTAAATATTCACCATATTGTCACTGATGGCTGGTCGATGGGCGTATTTACCAGAGAACTTGTAGCGCTTTATGAGCCTTTTACAAAAGGAAAACCTTCACCCTTGCCGGAACTGCCTATTCAGTTCCCTGATTTTGCTATTTGGCAACGTAAGTGGCTGCGGGAGAAAGTACTTGAAGAGCAACTCTCCTTTTGGAAAAAACAATTGAGCGGCGCTCCGCCCGCACTTGAGCTTCCTACTGATCGACCGCGTCCGCAATTTCAAACAAGTCGCGGCAATCACAAAACAATGATATTTCCAAAACCGTTGAGCGACGCCTTGCGGGCGCTGGCTCAACGCGAAGACTTTACCTTGTTTGAAACACTGCTGGCGGCCTTCAAAACCTTGCTCAGCTTTTACGGCAAACAAGATGATATCGTTGTTGGATCGCCCGTCGCCAACAGAAACAGGAGCGAGTTAGAAGGGATGATTGGTTACTTTGTCAATATGCTGCCCCTTCGCACTGACCTTTCAGGTAATCCATCCTTTCGGGAATTGCTCGGCCGAGTTCATAAAAGCACGATGGCATCTTATGCTCATCCGGACTTACCCTTTGGGAAACTAGTTGAAGAATTAAAAATAGAACGGGACCCGAGCCGTAATCCGATTTTCCAGGTAGAGTTTATTCTTCTTACTTATGAGCACGCCCCTGCAGTTTATGGCTACGGTTTTCGCTCCCCCATAAAAAGGTCTTTAGAACTTTCCGACCTGACCTTGACTCCCGTAGAAGTGGAGAGTGGCGTCGCAAAATTTGATTTGGTGGTTTTGCTGTGGGATATTCCCGAGGGCGTTAGCGGCACATTTGAATACAATGCCGATCTTTTTGACGCCTCAACAATAGCAGGGATGATTGAGCTTTTCGAAATCCTTTTAAAAAAAATAATAGGGCAGCCGGAGGCTCGGCTGGAAGAATTGAAGGGTTTTCTGGCACAAAAAAGACGCTCTGACAAGAATTTGCAACAAGGACGCAAAAAAATAAACTTTCAAAAATTACAGAAAATCAGACGGAAGACCTTGGTTGCAATTGCAACTAAAAGTTGAACCATACTTCCCTACAAAGCAATTAACCATAAAATCGATGTCTAAATCTAAACTGAGTGTCCTCATTCCAGTCTATAACGAGGTACATACCATCGTAACGCTGGTCGGGAAGGTTAAATCTGCAGAGATAAGCATTGAGAAAGAAATATTGATCGTTGATGACGGCTCGACAGACGGGACACGCGACCTGTTGAATAAAATGCGTGATGATCCTGAGCTGAAAATTGAGTTTATGGATGAGAACGTTGGCAGAGGCGGTGTTATAAAACATTTGTGGAAGAAGCTGACTGGCGACATTGTCATTCATCAAGATGCTGATCTCGAGTATGACCCGGCTGAATACCAGCAGCTGCTCAACCCTGTATTGAGTGGAGATGCAGATGTGGTCTATGGCAGCCGTTTCAAAGGTAGTATCGAAAAGATGCGCGCGTTGAATAATTTGGGTAACCGGGCCATGACACTGATGACCCGTTTGCTCTACCACATCAACATTACGGATCTTATGACTTGTTATAAAATGTATCGGGCCTCATTAATCAACGGTCTTTCAATCGAAGCAAATGGTTTCAATTTTGAAGCCGAATTTACAGCAAGGCTGGCTCAGCGCGGCGCAAGTTTTGCAGAGGTACCCGTTAGTTTCGTTGGACGCACGGTCGAGGAAGGAAAGAAAATCATTGCTGCTGACGCGTTATATGTCATTCAAAAGTTGATAAGCTGCAAGTTCAAATAGCCTACTCTTAGCACTTATAATGAAATTAGAGAATTGAAATGAATAATGTTGGGAACAAAATGATTGGGGTGATTCTGGCGGCTGGCAAAGGAACACGCATCTACCCCTTTTCTGAAAAACTGCCAAAGCCGATCCTGCCGGTGGGAAATAAGCCCTTATTGGAACACCAGTTGGAAATTATGAAAAAATATGGCATTTCCGAAATCATAATTGTTATCGGACACCTGGGGTATACGATTGTTGATGCGTTGGGGGATGGCACGGCCCAGGGAATATCGATTCGATATGTCGAGCAGACCGAAACCTTAGGGCTGGCTCATGCACTTGGCAAGCTTGAGCCCCATATCGACTCACCGTTTTTGCTCATGCTGGGTGATATTTATTTCATCACTGACGACTTAAATCCGATGATAGAGCAAGTCTTGTCAGGAGAAGTAAATGCCAGCTTGGCCAGCAAGATTGAACCCGACCCGGAAATGATTAAACGAAATTTTGCTATCATAGAGGAGAAAGAAGGTTCACCGCGTGTGCGTCAAGTGATCGAGAAACCTCGGTATGTGCGAAGCGAGATCAAAGGATGTGGCATTTATTTGTTCGACCTTCAGGTTTTTGATGCCATCCGTCGCACACCGCGGACCGCAATGCGCGACGAGTATGAGATTACCGACAGCATTCAAATCATGATCAGCGACGGTCTTACGGTTTGTCACAGCCCGATTGTTAAATCCGATATGAACTTGACTGTACCCGAAGATCTTCTCAAGATTAACCTAATGGACCTGAAAAAGCGTAATCTTGATATTCTGGTCGGAGAAAATACTAATGTGCCAAACGGCGTGCTTGTGGAGAACTGCATTATTGGAAATGATGTTTCGTTCGATTGTCCGATTGATCTGAAGAACAGCCTGATTTTTCCCGGAACCCAGGTTGCTTGCGACAGCGCCAGAGAGGGTGTCATTATCCATGACGAGAATATCATTCAATGCAACAGGAATAATTCGCGCTGATGTCAAATTTTACTCATGCTTTGGTGACCGGTGGAGCCGGGTTCATCGGTTCGCATTTGGTTCGCGAACTTCTTGAGCACGGATTTGAGGTTACGGTGCTGGATAACCTGTCGATGGGTACGCGTTCGGTTGTTGACAGCCGGGCGCGTTTCATAGAAGGAGATATCCGTACCCAAAATGACGTCAACGCAGCGCTTCGGGGTGTTGATTGCGTCTTTCATCTTGCCGCCAAAGTCACCATTCGCGGCAGTTTTGAGATGTTTTACGATGATGTTGACTGTAATATGATGGGCACAATGAACTTGTTGCGTTGCCTGGATCGTGATGCCGTACGTCACTTTACCTTCGCGTCGTCAATGGCTGTCTATGCGGACTCCCCGACTCCGGAACCTGTGCCTGAAGGCCATGACTGTGAGCCAATCTCTCCGTACGGTGTTAGTAAGTTAGCTTCAGAGCGTATTTGTAAACTGCTTTTAAAGGGCGCAGGTATCCCCTTTACCGCTTTGAGATACTTTAATACGTTTGGCGCAGGACAAAGATTTACCCCTTACGTGGGCGTCATCACCATTTTTGCAACAAGACTTTTGCGTGAAGAACAGCCAACCATCTTTGGCGATGGAGAGCAACGACGCGATTTTGTGCACGTAAAGGATATTGTTTCGGGTACCATCGCTTCGTTATCAGGCGAACCGGGCACTTATAACCTTGGCACGGCCCGCGCTACTTCTGTCAATCAACTTGCAGATCTCTTGGCTGAGCACATAAACCCGGGTATTAAAGCAGCTTATGCTCCCGAGCAGCCCGGGGAGCTGCGATTTTCTATTGCAGATATTAGCGCTGCCACGAGTAAGCTTGGCTATAGACCCAAACATAGCCTTGAAGCAGATATTGAATCGGTTATCTCCGAGATTAGAACCCTGGAAAACTGAACTAAATTGTAAGAGAGGAAGAGATTAATAAGGAAAGAACTCGCTATGAAAACTCTAAAAACTAAAACATTTGGCAGTAAGAATTTACCAACGGCTCGAAGAAAAAGTGTCGCCGTTTCTCAGGAGAGCTGGATTAAAACAGAGCATTTGCTGCCGGGAAAGGATATTCCTTTTATGGTTCAACCAGCTATGGACGGCATGAACTTAGTTGACTGGGCCAAAAATAACCGTACCGTTGTTGACGACCTTTTCCTAAAGCACAAAGCACTTCTTTTCCGGAATTTCCACCCAAAAAATGTTGAGGATTTCCAGGAGTTTGTGAAGGCAACATCTGACGGTGGGTTTCTGGAGTATAAAGACCGATCCACGCCGCGCAAAGATGTGGGTGATAAGATATATACTTCAACAATTCATCCCTCCGATCAAACCATTAATCCTCACAACGAAGGCACATATTGGGTGAAATGGGCTTTAAAACTTTATTTCTGCTGTATGACTGCTTCAGAACAAGGCGGGGAAACACCCATCGCGGATGTGGGCAAAGTCTTCAAACGACTCGATGCTGATATTCAAAAGCAGTTTCTTGAAAAGAAAATGATGCTCGTCCGAAATTATAACGATGGCTTTGGCCTTCCATGGCAGGAGGTTTATCAAACTGAAGACAAGAAAGAAGTAGAAAGTTATTGCCGGGAAAACCTAATTGAATTTGAGTGGAAAGGCGGTGACCGTCTTCGAACCCGTCAGATTCGGCCGGCGGTGCGCAAGCATCCCAAAACCGACGAACTCGTCTGGTTTAACCACGCTGCTTTCTTTCACTATACAACTCTGGACGATAACATAAGTGAAGCTTTATTGGCTGAGTTTGGTGAGGAGGGACTTCCCTACAACACTTATTATGGTGACGGCACCCCAATCGAAGCATCAGTCGTTGAACATATTCGTCAGGCTTATGAGCAAGAAAAAGTGATGTTTCTCTGGCAGGAGGGAGATATTTTAATGCTCGACAATATGTCGATTGCGCATGCCCGCGAACCTTATGTGGGCGATAGATTGATCGCAACGGCAATGACTGAGGCATTCTCAGGTAACGTTGGTTAGTTTTAGGAGGTTAATAAATGCAAGATACAAACATCGAGGGATTTCGACTCTCACCACAGCAAAAACATCTCTGGCTTTTACAGCAAAACGGTTATGAGCCGGTTTATCGAGTATATGGCTCGATTCTAATTGAAGGTAATATTAATCCGGAAGCTCTAAACGCCGCATTGGAAACGGTCGTCCATCGATACGAGATTCTCAATACCACGTTTCATCAGGTACCAGGTCTTACTATACCGGTGCAGGTAATCAATGAGCCCAACGGGCTATTACTTGAGGAGCATAATTTAAGCGAATTGGGATCCCAGGAAAAGCAAGCTAAACTAGAAACGCTTCTCCGGGAAGAAAGGCATTTAGAATTCGATCTGGAGCATGGACCGCTTTTGAAAATTGTTCAGGTTGTCTTATCTCCACAAAAACGCCTTTTGCATATCAGTCTACCAGCTTTGTGTGGGGATGTCACCACGGTCAAGAATTTGGTGAATGAAATTAGTAACAACTACGATGCTCACATTCGCGGAGTGGGGGCAAATGCAGACGACGAGATCATGCAATATGCTGATATCTCCGAGTGGCAAAACGAAGTGCTCGAATCGGAAGATGATGAAAATGGCAAAATCTACTGGCGGAAGCAAAACATCCCCGATCTTCTAGATATAAGGTTTCCATTTGAAAAATCCCCGGAAGGAAGCCAAGTATTTGCTCCTAAATGTTTGAGTTTGGAAGTTGATTCAGCTATTGTTTCGAAGGTTGAAGAATTTACCGAGAAGAAAAAGGTCTCAGTTTCAGCATTTTTATTGGCTTGTTGGCAGGTCCTGCTCTCACGACTGACCGGACAATCGAGTTTTGTCATCGGCGCCGCTTGTGATGGCCGAACTTATGAAGAGTTGCAAGGTACCCTTGGGTTGCTGGCTAAATATCTTCCGGTTGGCTGTTACCTTGAAGAGAACTTGCGGTTTATTGAACATCTCGAGCAAGTTAATAAGTCAGTTAATGAAAATCTCGAATGGCAGGAATATTTTTCCTGGGATGAGATTGCAGCCACTGAAAAAAGTGCACCTGATGCTGCTTTTTTCCCGGTGTGTTTCAATTATGAGGAGGTTGCAAAGGTTGTTATAAATGATATATCTTTTTCTCTTGATCAACATTATGCATGCATAGATCGCTTTAAAGTGAAGTGTTCTTGTATCAGGAGCGAGGAATCATTGGTAACTGAATTTCACTACGATTCTAATCTCATAGATTCGGACAACATAGAACAATTATCAAAACAGTTTCATCTTCTGTTAAAAAATATCATCTCGCATCCGGAGGCGACTGTAGGAGATTTTGAAATTCTGAGTGGTGAAGAACGCAAACAAATTCTGGTCGGGTTTAATAACACCAGTGGAGACATTCCTGAAAACAAGTGCATTCATCACATTATTGAGGAGCAAGCGAAGAGTTCACCGGATGCTGCGGCGGTAATCTTTGAAGACCGGGAGTTGTCCTATGCCGAGCTCAATGCGCGCGCGAATCAATTGGCACATCATCTGCAAAAACTTGGAGTAGGACCTGAAGTTCCGGTTGGCATTTACCTTGACCCTTCATTGGAAATGATTGTAGGCTTGCTGGCCATCCTCAAGGCTGGCGGGGCGTATGTTCCTTTAGCCCCTGAGTATCCACCGGACAGGATTGCATCGATTTTAAAAGATACACAAGCCCCTGTTCTCTTAACCCAGACGAGCCTGCAATCAGGTGTTTCTAAAAATGGCGCCAAGCTCATTTGCTTAGACTCGGAATGGGAGAAAATCGCCATTGAAAGCGACGAAAATCCGAATACCGATGTAACCGCCGAAAATCTAGCATACATAATTTTCACCTCCGGGTCAACCGGGAGACCGAAAGGCGTGCCGATTAGCCATCAAAATTTGGTTCATTCAACTCATGCCCGTTTGACTTACTACAAGGAACCTGTGAACCGTTTTCTTCTGCTGTCATCGTTCTCCTTTGACAGCTCAATTGTTGGGCTTTTCTGGAGTCTGTGCTCTGGAGGAACACTGGTTCTGCCGGAAGCTGGCCTTCAGCGAGATCCACAACAGGTTGCGGAACTTATCTCAGAAAAGAAAATTACTCATATGTTGGGCCTGCCGTCTCTTTATTCACTCCTTTTGGCGGAAGCTGGCAGCGAAAAGTTGAGTTCATTGGATACGATTATTGTGGCGGGAGAGGCTTGTCCAAAAGATTTAGTCAAGCGCCACAATGAGCTGTTTCCCAGAATAAAGTTGTATAATGAATATGGACCAACTGAAGGTACTGTTTGGTCCAGTGTCTACGATTGCAGCTCGCAAAAGTTAGAAATGCAGGTGCCTATCGGCAATCCTATTCTTAATTCGCAAATTTATTTGCTGAATGCTAATATGAGGCCGGTTCCAGTTGGCATAGCTGGGGAACTTTACATCGGTGGACCTGGATTGACGCGCGGCTATTTAAATCGACCGGAACTTGCGGCAGATATGCTTGTTCCTAATCCTTTTGGGGATAAGCCGGGAACACGGCTTTACAGAACGGGTGATTTAGCCCGCTACCTGCCGGACGGCAATATTGAGTTTCTCGGACGTGCCGATCACCAGGTCAAGATCCGCGGTTACCGAATTGAGCTTGGAGAAATTGAGACCGTGCTAAACCAGCATGCAGCGGTAAAGGAAAACGTAATTGTTGCCAGGGACTCTTCTTCTGAGCAGGAGACACCGGCTGGCGGGGAGCAGCGGCTCGTCGCTTATGTTGTACTTGAAAATGCGGAGCAGCCTAAAATCACGGAATTGCGCAGTTTCATAAATGAACGACTTCCGGAGTTTATGGTGCCTTCCTTCTTTGTTTTGCTGCAATCTTTGCCCCTGACTCCTAATGGTAAAGTCGACCGAAATGCCCTCCCGGAACTCGATCACGCTCGTCCCGATTTGGAAGAGACTTTTGTTGGGCCGCGCAACCAGGTTGAGGAAGTCTTAACGGGTATTTGGACAGAAATTCTCGATGTTGAAAAAATCGGTGTGCATGATAACTTTTTTGAGCTGGGTGGACACTCAATCCTGGTTACCCGGCTCGTTTCCAGAATTCGAGATGCGTTGCAGGTAGAAGTGCCATTGCGTACTATCTTCGAAATGCCTACTGTAGCCGAGTTGACTGAAATGCTTTTTCAAGATCCAGAGAAAAAATATAAAATCGAAAAGACGGCACAGTTACTGGTGAGATTGGCTAATCTTTCTGAGGCAGAAGCAGCAGCAATGCTTGAAGAAAAATCGAAAACCAAATCCAATTAAATTTGATCAGTCTATGCGGGCTTTGTTAAAACGAAGAAAATGATATTACTAAAATACGTTGACATTGAGGTAATTTTAATATTCCGGTGATGGAAAAGTTTGATTTTTCAGGAAAACGTGTTCTGGTCACCGGCGGCACCGGTTTTATTGGCGGACGTCTGGTCGAAAAACTGGTTTTGGAATGCAACGCCAAGGTTCGGGTCTTGGTGCGTAATTATGCCAGTGCGTCTCGAATCGCCCGATTTCCTATTGAAATGGTGCACGGGAATGTGACGGAATCTGATGATGTTCAGGCTGCTGTTGACGGTTGCGACATTGTTTTTCATTGCGCCTGGGAAGTTCAGGACAGTTTATCGATGGAGCGGCGCGTCAATGTCGAGGGTACCCGGAATGTGCTGCAAGCGGCTCTTCAAGCCGGAGTGCAGCGGGTCGTGCATCTCAGCACTGTCCTGGTCTATGGCGCAATGCCCGATGGTGACTTTGATGAAACCACATCACGTAACCCGGATAATGCCTACGCTAAAAGCAACCTGGAAACGGAGAAACTGGCCGTTTCCTACGCTGGAAATGGGCTCGCGGTGTCAGTTCTCCAGCCAACGATAGTCTA
>SMXC01000302.1 GCA_004356825.1 Caldithrix sp. | reverse complement strand
GGCGCTGCCCTGAGAGGAATTCAATAATCCATATGTTTACTAATTATGGAGTGTTAAAATGGTTGACATAAATTTAATTGGTGATGACAAAACCGGGGAAACCGGGGAAACCGGGGAAACCGGGGAAACCGGGGATACCGAGGATACAGAACATACAGATAGAATTGAGGATTTCACTCAAACCTCCAGCATGGATACGCAGGAATTAGCATTTGAGGAAAGAACGGAAACTTTCGATACCACAAAAACCGCAGGATTTGCACAGCGGAGAAGCTATTCTTCATTAATATCAACAATAATTATTTTGTTGGTGATCGTGCTGGCGGGCTGGGGAATCTACTTCTTCATGTTCAAGGATAAAGGCGATACCCAGCAAGCCGGGTTTACGCTGCCCCAGGATTCCGGAGATTTTGTGGAAAATGTGCCGGCAGATGAAGATAATACTTTGGATTTCTCGTCGGATGAGAATAGCGATAACGGAACTGATGTAGACCCGGAATTCCAGCAATTTGAGCAACAGCAACCACAGCAGCCGACATTTGCACAAGAACCAGTACAACAGCCTGAGTCGAGACCACAGCCCCAGCCCCAAAGACAAATTGTCGATAGCCCTCCTGCGAGGACACCAACTGTGGACTTGACACCGGTGGCTTCACAATTTTTACTGAACTCCAAAAATGCAGTTCAAGCCGTCACCGATGTTCTGTCATCGGTTCCGCCAAATTTAAGCGTCACGCTGCTTTCTTACACGGCGCAAAGAGTCAGGATCGAGGTAGTGGCCAGTTCGGCCTCAGAAGCTCGAGATTATGCTAATGTGTTAAATCAGAATTTTGCCTCCGGAAACTTTTCCGTGGTTTCTGAAAACCAGATTGCCAGCAACGGCAGAAGCCTTGATAAAGTTTTGATTACCGGAACCATCAGAGGTAGCGCGCGAGGTTCCAATGATGGGGCCCAATTCTTAAGCCTGTCTCAGGCCGAAAATTGGATGAAGCAAACAGTAGGGCAGTTTGGACTGGACTTGCGGCAATTTCAGACCCACCCGGGAAATTATGTGACCGACTATCAAAGAACACCGATAATGCTGCGTGTCTATGGGCGCCAGTCTTCACTGGTCGGTTTTTTGGGAGAAATTTCAGCGCAGAGTATCAATGTTGAGTTAACCAAACTACTTTTGGTTTCTCCGGATATGATTTCTTATAGTGATGAAAACCTGGTGCTTGTCATAAGCCTGTTTTTATACGAACCGACCTAAATTTGCTGAAAATCCTGCAATGAGGATAATCGCCGGCTCAAAAAAAGGGATCCATTTAGCTTCCTTTAAAAACCGCGCTGTTAGACCGACTACCGATCGTACAAAGGAAGTTATTTTCAATGTCTTAAGAAATTACATCGAGGGCAGCCTTGTTCTCGATATTTTTTCCGGAACCGGGAGTTTAGGAATCGAAGCCTTGAGCCGTGGGGCGGCCAAGGCTGTTTTTATTGATAATGACAGGAACGCACAAAAAATCCTGCAAGATAATTTAAACAGGTCAGGCTTTCTTGAGTTCAGTGAAATTATTACCCTGCCAGCGACGCACGGGCTAAAAAAATTATCAAATGCCAATCAAAAATTCGATTTAATTTTCGCAGATCCACCGTATAAGGGAAGTTTGGCGAAAGAAACAATCCAGCTGCTTGAACACTACGATCTTATTGCTTCTGAAGGCTGGTTAACTATGGAACATAGTGACAAAACTAATTTAGTAAACATAGCAGAAAACTATACCTTGCAATCGCAAAGAAGGCAAGGGGACACTCAACTTTCTTTCTATCAAAATGTCTAATGTCGGAAAACTCGCGATCTATCCCGGCACCTTTGATCCCATCACCAATGGCCATCTGGATATAATTCAACGCGCAGTTAACTTGTTTGACAGAGTTATTGTCGGAGTTACCACCAATCTGGCAAAGACGCCGCTTTTCAGCGCCGAGGAACGCGTTGCAATGATCCAAAATTCCGTTTCGAAGATGTCAAGTGTGGGTGTTGAAAATTTTGACGGATTATTGATGGATTTCGCGAAGAAAAAAGAGGCAAGTGTGGTTGTAAGAGGACTCAGGGCGATTACAGATTTTGAATTTGAGTTTCAGATGGCACTGGTAAACCGCCGGCTGGCGAAAAATATTGTTACTGTTTTTTTGATGCCACATGAGAAGTACACCTATTTAAATTCAACGATTGTAAAAGAAGTGGCAAAGTTTAATGGCGATATTCAATCTTTTGTGCCAAAAGATGTTGGTGAACTTTTGAGAAAGAAGTACGATCATTCGTAAAGCACGTCCAAACCGTCGTTATGAACTTCATAAATGAGATTCGAGAGAGAGCAAAAAACCTAAACAAAAAAATTGTATTTCCGGAGGGTTCGCAGGAACGAGTTCTCAAGGCGGCAGAATTTCTTAGTCAAAATGAGATTTTAAAATGTGTGCTCTTGGGAAATGAAGAGGAAATAAAAGCGGCCGCCTCTGAGAATAATCTCAATTTGTATGGCCTGGAGATTATCGACCCCTCAAAGTCGCATCAATTTGAGAAATATTCTGAAGGCTATTTGAATCTCCGGAAAGAAGAAGCATTGACGCCGGAACAAAGCCGGGAAACAGTCGGCTCACCACTTTTTTTCGCCGCGATGATGGTACGCACCGGCGAGTGTGACGGCAGTGTGGCCGGCAGTGTTTATACCACCAGCGATGTTTTGCGAGCGGCCATTCAAATTATCGGGATGGCTGAGGATATTTCACTGGTCTCAAGTACTTTTGAAATGGTTTTAAAAGAGGGAAAAGTTCTGACCTATGCAGACTGCGCCGTGGTTCCTCAGCCGGACTCAGCGCAGTTGGCAGATATTGCTATTTCATCAGCAAAAACACACCGTGAGCTAACCGGAGAGGAACCAAGGGTGGCGCTTTTATCTTTTTCGACCCAAGGCAGCGCCAAACATCAGATGGTCGAGAAAGTTCAGAAAGCGCTTGAAATTGCGAAGACTAAAGCTCCCGATCTGAAAATCGATGGCGAGCTGCAGGCCGATGCTGCGCTGGAAGAATCAATTGCTAAGAGAAAATCACCACACAGCAATGTTGCCGGCCAGGCAAATGTTTTAATTTTCCCGGATTTGAACGCTGGGAATATTGCCTATAAATTAACTGAGCGTCTGGCAGATGCTCAAGCGGTCGGGCCAATTTTGCAGGGGTTGGCCAAACCCGCCAGCGATCTTTCCCGCGGATGTAGCTGGAACGATATCGTCGATGTGGCGTGTATTTGTGCAGTGAAGAATTAAGATAATCATGGCATTTACACAAAGAGTCCAAAAAGTTCGTTCTTCCCAGACCATGGCTATTACCGCCCTAGTCGATTCACTTCGGCGGGAAGGCAAGGATATTTTAGATCTTGGTGCAGGTGAGCCGGATTTCGACACCCCTGATGTGATAAAGGAAGCCGGCATCAGAGCTATTCAGGATGGCTTCACAAAGTATACGCCTGCATCCGGAACACTCGAATTTAAAAAGACAATTTGTGAGAAAATCGAAACAGACTACGGAATTAAATATTCACCTCCTGAAATTCTTGTCACCTGTGGCGCTAAACACGCCGTCGTAAACGTACTCTTAACCCTTTGCCAGCAAGGCGATGAAGTCATTGTGCCGGGTCCTTACTGGACCAGTTATCCTGAACAGGTAAAATTTGTTGATGCAACTCCTGTCATTCTCGAAACTGATGAAAGCACCAATTTCAAAATTAGTCCGCAACAGCTTGAGGACGCAGTAAACCCAAACACAAAATTACTAATCCTGAATAGTCCAAGTAATCCGACCGGCTCGGTTTACACTCAGTCCGAACTTTCCGACCTGGCCGAGGTCATTAAGAAGCACGATTTCCATGTTTTATCGGATGAAATTTATCACAAAATAATCTACGATGGTTTGAATCACAGCAGTTTAGCTTCGTTTACGGAATTGCGAGACCGGGTGATTTTAGTAAACGGCGTCTCAAAATCATACGCCATGACCGGCTGGCGGATTGGGTATATGGCCGCTAATAGTGAGCTTATCAAAGCTGCGGCTAAAATTCAGAGTCATACAACCTCAAATCCATGTTCGATTTCACAACAGGCGGGTATCGCCGCTTTGCAAGCGGATGACGCCGTCGTTGCCGAAATGGTGCGTGCTTTCGATCGCCGCCGAAAATACCTGGCAGAACAATTGGCAGCCATTCCTAAGATTAAGTGTGATTTACCCAGAGGCGCTTTTTATATGTTTCCGAATGTTGCAGGTTATTTTGATTGCAAATATAATGGCAAAGCAATTGAAAATTCAATGGATTTTTGTTCTTTTGTTTTGCAGGAAGCCGGAGTGGCATTTGTTCCAGGCGAGGCTTTTGGCTCAAGCAACAATGTTCGGATTTCATATGCCACGTCGATGGAAAATCTTAGGGAGTCAATTTCGCGCCTTACGCGGGCGCTATTACAATTGAGAGATGAAAATTAGTGTTTCGATTCCCTAACGAATAATGCACAATAGGAATAGACCAATTATGAATGGCCAAGCCTGGTTTTGAGCCATTAGTTGTCATTAAGTCACTTATTGTCATTGCGTAATGACCCAAATGACCCTTCAATGACTTTATTGCTTGTTCAGCATACCGGACAAATAAAATTAGAAATATTTTGCCCTTCATAAATTTTGGAGAATCGAAGACATCAGGGAGAGGATATCAGGGAATCCAGCCCAGCAGGTCTGACGAACCTCGTCGTTGTTATGACGAAATTTCTAACAAAAAATTCACTTAAAAATTTAGATTAGAGTTTTATATTCTGCATCGTTAAGACGATAACTTTTCAAGGGTTTATATTAGACAATTAAGGAAAATGTTCAACACACCCTAAACTCGGCTTACAACATTTTCTTTCTTCTAACAACGAGAGCTGCGATCATGGAGAATATAGGTTTAAACAACGACGTTTTGGTTGGTGAACGAAAGTTCCATGTCCAAACAAATTTTTCGGATACAAAAAACATGATTGTGTCAAATGTGTTTTATGAGGGGCAGGTGATCGAGTCAAAGGAGGTTCCTGCCGGGAACGACACCTCGGATATTGAATTCAAGAATCGCATGCATGAAGTGCACCAGGAGTTAGTTACAGAACTGGAAGTTCTTTATTATATTAGTGAAAAAGTCAAAACGGTCAGGCATGCACCTTCCGCAAACAAGTTAGGGCTTTTGTTTTTGCAAAAGAGCCTATATAAAGAAGCAATTGATCAATTCAACCTGGCTTTGGAAATTCAGCCGGACTCCCCGGAAGTTTACTGCAATTTGGGGAAGACACATCTGATAGCCGGGGACTACAAGGACGCGATCGCGGTTCTTGAAAACGGCGCAGCACACGCCCCGCAATTTGCAGATATTCAGAATTACCTGGGTGTCGCCTATTTGCACACCCAGAATTTGCAAAAAGCGATCAGCCATATGGAAGACGCCTTAAAGCTCAATCCGAATTACATTGGGGTGCACTACCACCTGGGCATGGCCTTCCTGGCGCAATCTTTGAATCAAGATGGACTGGATGCATCCGCCGGTGATTTGCAGGTAAAAGCTGAAGAACAACTTAATATAGCCGCCGAACGCATGGTAAACCGAAACATCCCCAATTTTACTAAAGTTATTGAGATGGTCAGGCGCAAATCCTACCAAGAAGCTGTGAAAGAATTTTTTGAATGCAAGCCCAAAGAGGTCTTAACCCAGTTTTTAAATGTGGAGAATGAATTCTACCTGAAATTCATGTACGGCGGCAAGGGGAAGAATGATTCTTACATCTCTGATTATGTGGGCAAGCTGCAGGAGCTAATTGACGAGTATCCCAATTACGCTGATTTACGAAACAGCCTGGGCATCGTAAACTTAATTCAGTGCCGGAACTTGTTTTTAAAATCTCTCAACGAATTTCGGGCCGCATTGAAAATAAATCCTAAATTTAAGAAAGCGGAAAAAAATCTGAAATTGGCGGAAAATGACGGCAAAGGGTTTCTGATTCTTTTGCGTGCAATTCTCAAGTAGTGAGTGTACAAAAATGGTACAGTGTTTGCAGGTCATAGTGGCTTCGGCAATTTTAACAGGCACAGAAAACGAATCTTTGTAATATTATGGTACAATTAGAAAAATTTAACACAGTTAAAGTTACGAACACGATTTTGGCGATCTCCTTCTGCGTTTTTCAAAGTGTAGTGCCTCAAGGCTTATTCGCCCAGCCTGCAGTCAATAATTCTGTTGAGGTTAAAACGCTAAACCCGGAAGCCGGGGCTGCCTCACTTTACACTTTGAACTTCACTTTGCCGGACACCCTTCACCCCGATGCGGTCCTTGAAATTAAATTTCCATCCGGGTTCGATCTTACGAAAGTGAATCTGGCCGGCTCCGCTACCATAAACGGCGGCTTTAAAGTGTCCGTACAGGGACAAACCATAAAAGTGAGCCGGAAAGGAAAGGGG